>JAHENO010000292.1 GCA_018609945.1 Haloarculaceae archaeon
AGCAACGGTCATGCTGTCGGCTATAAGCCCGTGAGCAGTTTCGCCCCACCCGGGGCGCGAAATCGCTCACGAAGTTATAGCCGACAGTATCAATGTGTTTGACCGCTCGTCACTCGACAAAGTCCCAGCGGAGAGTTATCCCCAGTGATCGACCTCGCTGGGGGTTGGTGGACTACGCCCAGCAGGTTCGTCGCCGGATGTCTCGGTCGTGGGGCGTCGATACTGTGTCCGTTCGAACTGGCCTATGTTTTCTGTTCGTTCAGTATCAAGTTTTTCACCAAACCAGAGGACGTACCCGTTACAGTCCGTCGCGGCAAACTGCCGCCAACCAAACTCCGTCTCGTGTGGGGGTTTGACGATGTCCACCCCAGCCGTGTTAAGATCCGCGTGTCGCTGGGTCGCGTCTTCGACATCGATATACAGTGTGATCGTCCCACCGATGGAGTCTCCTTCTAACACCGGGAGTTTGTCCTCAAGCGACTCACGCTCTTGGAACATGAGCGGAACCCCATCAATCATCACCTGCGCCCAAAAGTAATCCGTCTCGGCCTCCGTCGGGAGCGTCGCCACGACTTCGGCATCAAGGGTCTGGCTGTACCACTCGACAGTTGCCTGCACATCCTCAACCATCAGATCCGGGGTGATCGAATTCACGGTCATCCCTGACTCGGTCGAAATCACGGACTCATTAATAATAAATCATTATATAATGTCCGTCAGTCAGAATCTCCACATCGTCGGCCGCCTCGTCGTTGAGACAGTCCGGTTTACAGGAGAAGGATGCACACTCTCACAGGCAACAGCATCGTTACTCACCGAACAGATGATCGATACGCCTGTTACCGACATTGTCGGCTGGGATAGCGAGACACTCGAAGACCTTGTCGGGATGGAGTTGACGCCGTCACGTCTCAAATGCGCAGAACTGGCACTCGTGGCGTTCCGGGCGGCTCTCGAAGAGCACGAGATAAGCGACGATACCTCTGTTGTGTAGCACAGCAAGAGGGGGTGTCCACGCTTGCGCAGCCTGAGCAGTCAGTACAATGAATCCGGCGCACAGGGCAGCTGGTTGTGCGGACACCACCGAGAGATCAAGGAAGACGTAGAAGAAGCAGCAAAACGGCTCTACGAACAGGGATTGCTCACGAAGGTCGGAGAACGTCCAATTCGGAAAGAATTATTTGGAGAACAAATTGGCACCACCTCCGTGTGGGAGCCTACAGAAGGGAGATGCGATCTGTGGACTGGGAGATCTTCTAGATCGCTCGGTTCAAGCTTCTCTAAACCACCGTCATAGGTACGGGTGTGTTGGTCGATTACTTCGTCGACAAACCCGCTGTTGAGATCCGACTCGGTCACTCTCGCCGGGGCCGACGCTCGCTCGACAGTTCGAATCCCCGCCGTTCCATCTCCTCAACGTAGCGGTCTGGGTCAACCCCGCTCGTTTCGGTGACGAACACGCCCTCCGCGTCGACGTCACCCGCTGCCAGTAACTGGAGTGTAACCGACAGCGGAACGCCCACGTAGGAGCCGTACTCGCGCATCAGGGTGATGTCGTGGCCGTCGAAGAAGGGAAACGGCTGTGTGAGGTGCAACACCGCGGTCTCCCGTCGCTCCTCGACCGTACCCGTGACCTCCGCCGAGAGGATAGTCTGTGGCGTCCAGTCGGTCTCCGGCGAGAGTTCCGCCGGCGGTCGCCACTCCTCCTCGGTCCCGGCACGCTTGATCTGGCGCTGCATCACCTCGAGCGGGTCGATGTCGACTTCGCGTTCCCCGCTCGCTCCGTCCGCGCTGGCGACGGACAGCGGCTCGGCCTCGAAGGCGTCCATCGCGTGGAGCGTCCGCTCGTAGCGTTCCCACTCGGGGTGCCAGACGCCGCGGGTAATCACGCGCTCGACGCCCGTCTCGTCGGCGACCGGGGCCTTCGGGAACGTGACCGGTTCGGGATGGGTGAGGACGTACGTCTCCTGTGTGCCGATCGGCTCGGGGAAGGTGAACGTCCGCTCGTACCCGAACGCTGGCAGGTCGTCGATCACCTCGCCCCGTTCCCACCGGATGCGTTCGTCGACCCTCGGGTCGTGTTCGTAGGTGACGGTGTCGGTCAGTCCCGGCGTCGTCTGGGTGAGCAAGCGCCACATCCCCCAGTAGAAGTTGACGTCGGTCACCGAATCGAAGGACCGACAGCCCAGCAGTCCGAGGACGATCGTGCTGACGAGGCCGCCGTTGGCGAACCACAGCCGGCAGTCCGCCTCGGCGAACTCCGCCGACCGACCCAGCACTGCGTCGAACTCGAAGGCGTTGAGGTCGACCGCGTCGATCCCGCCCACCGACACCATCGCGTCGAGGACGTTCTCCTCGAACCGGTACGGGAGGCCGTTGACCGCGTAGTCGGCTCCCGCGAGGGTGCCGGCGATGTCGTCGGCGTCGGTCGCGTCGACGGCCTCGAACCGGACGCGCTCGTCGTCGACGACGTCGATGAGCTTCCGGGCGTTCCGTTCGTCTGCGTCCGCGATCACGATCTCGTCTGCGTCGCTCGTCCCGGCCAGGTCGTAGGCACACGAGGACGTCATCGCGCCGGACCCGCCGAGGATCACTATCGTTCCGTGCATTGTCACAGGTACACGACGACGACGCCCTCCTCGACGTCGACGTCGTAGGTGTCGACCGGCGGCTCCTCGCCCGCGAGGGTCGCGCCGTACCGGTCAGCTTCGGTGGTGGCTTCGGCGTCGGTGGCCGCTCCGTCTTCGGTTTCCGCTCCGTTGTCCGGGGTATCTACGGTGTCCGCGTCGTCCGCCGTCGTCCCGGTCGAGAAATCCAGCCGGCCGGCGTTCGCGCTGGCCGGTTCGCTCGTCTCGACCGTCCCGGGATCGTCGCTGTCCTCGACAGACGTCTCGAAGGTCTTCGCCTTCACCCGGTGGGGGTTGAACACCGATTCGCCGGTCGTGACGTCGAACTCCCAGCCGTGCCAGGGACAGCGCACGATCTCGCCGTCGCGCCCGTACTCGAACTCGCCGGGGGCCTCGGCGGTCATCAACCCCGTCAGCGACCCCTCACACAGCGGCGCCCGCTGGTGTGGACAGTCGTTTTTCAGCGCGTAGTAGTCGCCGTCGACGTTGAACACGCCCACGGACAGCCCGTCGAGGTCCGCGATGGTCCGCTCGCCGGGACCGAGGTCGGCCGCCGGACAGACCTCGAAGCGTGTCTTCACGCCAGATCACCGGGGTCGGCCGGCAGGTCCCACAGGCGCTGGGCATTCTCGTAGCGGACCGCCCGTTCGAGGCCGTCGTCCATCGGCGGCAACCCCCACACCGGGGAGTCGCCGTCCCAGTGGGGGTAGTCGCTGGCGAAGATCAGCGTCTCCTCGGCGTGCATCATCTCCATGAGGTGGCTGTGGTGGTCGGGCCGCTCGGGCTCCTCGACGGGCTGGCTCGCGAACCACACCTGCTCGCGGATGTACTCGCTGGGCGGTTTCTCCAGCCAGGGCACCTGCGAGCGCAACCCCTTCCAGTTCTTGTCCATCCGCCACATGAAGTGGGGCACCCAGCCGTATCCCCCCTCGATGAACGCCACGCGCAACTCGGGGTACTCGACGAACACGCCCTCTGTGATCATGCTCGCGAGCTGGCCCATGAAGATCGTGCCCAGCAGCGTGTGCCACTCGATGTAGTTGTTGGGGTGCCCGGCACCCGTCGGCGGGTTCGAGACGCCGTGCCCCTCCGAGAAGGGGTGGACCGCGACCGCGAGATTCTGCTCCTGGGCAGCCTCGTAGATCGGCCAGTACTGCGGCCGACCGTAGGGCACCTCCGAGCCTCCCGGCAGCATGACCTGCCTGACCTGCGGGTGCTCGCCGTACTCACCGATCAGTTCCGCCGCGCGGTCGGGGTCCCGCACGGGAACGAAGATCGAACCCAGGAACCGCTCGTCGACCGACAGGCACTCCTCGATGAGCCACCGGTTGTACGCCTCGGCGACCGCCCCCGCGTAGTCGCGGTTCGGGACGGCCCCCAGGTTCAGCCAGGAGTTGCCCGTGAACATCGCGTAGTCGATCCCGTACCGGTCCAGGTGGTCGTCGACGATCTTCTCCAGATCGGACCCGGGTGTGCCGCCGTCGTCGGTGAACTCGTCGTCCTTGAAGTACCCGCCCGGGTTCCGATAGAGGAGTGTCGGCAGTACCAGCCCGTCGTCGCGGTACCGCTCGGGCAGGTACTGGACGATCTCCGATTCGTCGGCCCACCGCTGGTGGACGTCTGCGTCGATCAACGTCAACTCGCCGTCCGCCCCCGCCCCCTCGAAACCCGGATGTGTTCGTTCGGCCATACAGGACAAATATCAGTACCCAGTACAAAAATCTTCTTCCGTCGCCATTGTCGAATATCGTCTCATCGACCCTCTGACGCCGTAATTCTTGTTTTTTCGCATCTTGGACGAGCCATATCATAACAATAGTGATGTATTGTGTTCGACGATCCCGAACCCGCTGCCAGGAGTACCCATCCGGCGGGCACCGTCCGACACTGAGGGCCCAGGCGCCCTCGGGGATTCGGACCTCGGCTCGGGCGGTTGGAGACCGGTCCCGGGACGCGGTCAGCGCCGAGAGAATTCGATAATCCCGAACACACTAGTATCGGGGCCGCGAATGTCGGGTAATGACGGACGAGGCCAACCGGCCGATCAAGGCGTTGCTCACGATGGACGACATCGTGGGGGCGTTAGACGAGACGGGCGGAGCGGGGGTGACGGAGCTGGCAGAGCGGGTCGACCGGCCGCGAAGCGTCGTCCACGACTACCTGAGCACGCTGGTACAGCTGGGCTACGTCCGGAAGGAGGCCGGCAAGTACCGGTTGAGCCTCCGGTTTCTGGAGCTGGGCGGTCGGGTCCGCGAGCGGATCCGCCTGTACGAACTCGCACGCCCGCAGGTCTGGGAACTGGCCGCCGAATCGAGCAGCGAACTCGTGACGCTGATCGTCGAGGAGGACGGCCTGGGGGTGTGTCTGGACGCCGTCCGGTCCAGCCAGTCGATCACCTACGACGTGATCCCGGGGATGTACTTCCACTTGCACTGCTCGGGGGCAGGGAAGGCGATGCTCGCCCACTATCCCCGCGAGCGCGTCGAGGACATCGTCGACCGCCACGGCCTGCCCGCCCGCACCGAGAACACCATCACAGACCGGGAGGCCCTGTTCGCGGAACTCGCGGACATCCGCGAGGACGGGGTGAGTTTCGAGCGCGAGGAGTACAAGCGGGGGATGATCACGATGGGCGCGCCCATCACAGACAGCGACGGCGCGGTGCTGGGCGGGATCAGCGTCTCCGGGCCGGCACACCGGATGCGCGAACCCGAAATCGAGGCCACGCTGTCCGACCAGTTGCTGTCGGCGATCAATATCGTGGAGCTCAACTACAGTGCCGGCCGGGACGCCAGGTGATATCGAGGGATGCGCTGGAGGGCAGCGCGAATTGAGGAGAGGTCCCGCGAACTCAACGCACTCAGCGTCTGACAGGGGTAGCTGGCTGACCGAACCGCGCCGACATCTCCGCGAGTGCAGTGAGCGGAGGCCAGCGAGTCCAGCCCGCGCAGGAGCGCAGCGACGAGCAGGACCCTCTCGCCCGGCAACACTGCACCGAACGAAGTGAGGGAGCGGGCCGACAGGGCCGCAACCGTCGCGGTCGGGTTCAGCCGAGCCACGGGACGCGCTGCCAGTGTTCGGACTGGACGAGGACGACGCCGGCCAGAACGAGCACGCCCCCGGCGACGACGACCGGTGTGAGCACTTCCCCCAGAAGGACGACACCCAGGATGACCGTCACCACCGGTTCGGAGGTCCCGAGGACGCTGGCCACGCTGGCCTCGACGCGGTCGAGACCGAGCACGTACAGGAAGAGTGGAACGGCGGTTCCCAGGACCGCGATGCCGAAAACCACCAGCCACTGGTCGGTCCCGCGCGGGACGACCAGCCGGCCGGAGGCGAGCCCGAACAGCAGGTACAAGAGAGTGGTCCCGACCAGTGCCGTCCCGGCCAGCACGTCGGCGTCGGTCGAGGACAGCGCGGCGCGACTCCCCGTGATGTAGCCGGCGTATCCCAGCGCCGCCACCAGGACCAGCGCAACCCCGACGAGGTCGATGCCGGCGACGTCGCCGCCGACGATGAGCGCCACGCCGGCAAGCGAGGCCGCGAGCGCGACGAGTTTCCGCGCGGAGAGGGGTTCACCTAGCGCGACAGCCGAGATGACGTAGACGTAGATGGGGTAGGTGTAGAAGGTGATGCCGGCCACCCCCGCGGGAACGAAATCCAGCCCCCGGAAGAAAAACGCGGTGAAGGTCGCGTACAGCACCCCCAGCGCGAGCGCGACCCCGAGCTGTCGTCCCCGGAGGAGTCGGGCGCGCCCCCACAGCGCGAGAATCACCCACAGCAGAACGGTACCGACGACGAAACGGAAGGTCAACAGGGAGGTGATGTTGAGACCGACGCGCGCTGCGAACTTGCCGAAGATGGCGAGCGTCCCGAACCCGGCCGACGCGACGAGGACCATCAGCGCGCCGACGGTCTGGCGGTTCACGTCCAGACCGAGGCAGGGGGATGTGGTAAACGGACCGATTGCGTCCTGCGGGTCGTCCCGAACGACAACGTTTATTCGCGGTTCGGCCAACCCACGGGTATGCAGATTGCTCTCCTCGGCGGCACGGGTGACATCGGCGAAGGCCTGGCACTGCGATGGGGTCACGACACCGACCACGACATCGTGGTGGGCTCGCGCGAGGCCGAGAAGGCAGAGGGAAAGGCGGACGAATACAACGCGGAACTGGCCGACCGCGGCGTCGACGCGGCCATCGCGGGCCGGGAGAACCCGGAGGCGGCCGCCGACGCCGACGTGGTCGTCCTCTCGGTGCCGGCCTACTACCTCGCAGACACGATCGACGCCGTCGCCGGGAACCTCGACGGGTCGGTCCTCGTCTCGCCGGCGGTCGGCATGAAACGCGACGGGGCGGGGATGCACTACAACCCCCCCGGGGTGGGGAGCGTCACACAACTGGCCGCCAAATCGGCCCCCGACGACGTACCCGTGGTGGGCGCGTTCCACAACCTCGCGGCCGGCCGGCTGGCCGACCTCGACGCCGACCTCGAGTGGGACGTCCCCGTCGTGGCGGACGACGCGGACGCGAAAAGCACGGTCCTGGACCTGGCCGAGGATATCGACGGCCTGCGGGCGCTGGACGCCGGCGGGCTCTCGAACGCCGCCGAGGTCGAATCGCTGACGCCACTCCTGATCAACGTCGCTGCGAACAACGACGGGCTGCACGACCTCGGTGTGAAGTTCTGGTGACATATCGAGCGGAGGAGTCCGGCGCCAGCGGCGAGAGCAGTCACGAGCCGCCGGATCCGTGTGATCAATATTTATAACGTGGTGCTGAGACGTTCCGTCTGGTATGCGCGAACTGTTCACCATGTGGCGGAACACGCGGATGATCATGCTGGTAGCGGTGGTCGCGGCGGTGTACGCCGCCGTACTGATCCCGTTCAAGGCACTGACGATCATCCCGGGCATCACGTCGGTTCGGCCGGCGAACGTGTTCCCGGTGATATTCAGCCTGATGTTCGGCCCCGCGGCGGCGTGGGGCTCGGCCATCGGGAACCTCATCGGCGACGTGTTCGGCGGGACGCTGGGCCCGGGCAGCGCCTTCGGGTTCGTCGGGAACTTCTTTTTCGGCCTGGTCGGGTACAAGCTCTGGGGCAACCTCGGCGTGCTCTCGACGGGCGAGGAGCCCGACATGCGCTCTGGCGGTCAGCTCGTCGAGTATCTCGCCGTGACCGTCGTGGCCTCGACCATCACTGCCGGCATCATCGCCTGGGGACTGGAGGTGCTCGGACTCTTTCCCTTCTCGGTGCTGGGAACCATCATCACGATCAACAACCTGCTGGCGGCGGCCATCCTCGGCCCGCCGCTGCTGTATCTGGTCTATCCCCGCATCAAGGAGATGGGGCTCCTGTATCCGGACGTGATGAGTGCCAGCGACTTGCCCGACGTCGGCTCCTCGCGCCAGCAACTCGCCGCGCTGGGCATCGCGGCAGTCTCGGTCGTGTGGGTCGTCCTGGGCGTCGCCATCAGCGTCGGCGTCCAGGGCGTCCAGTTCGGTGCCGCGCCGGGCGTCGATGTCGCACCCGGAACCGGCGGAGCGACGACACAGATCGCGCTGGGTGCGGTGGCGTTCCTCGTCGTCCTCGTCCTGACGGCCATCTCCGGCGAGCGCCTCTCGGAGATGCTCGGGCGGCGGTAACCGCTCCCGGCAATGGCAAACCCTTACAACCGTCGCGCCAGTCGAGCCGGTAGATGAGCGGCGACGCCGACGGGATCGCAGCCAGACTGCGCGACGTCGTTTTCTCGTACGACCGCGACGCCGACCTACCGGACGGACCAACGGACGCCGAAAGCGCGGACGCGGCGGCCGACTACGACCCGGATGCCAGGGGTGGCGCGGTGCTCCGGGGCGTCGACCTCGACGTCTACCGCGGGGAGGTGGTGGTCGTGATGGGCGCGAGCGGCGGGGGCAAATCGACGCTGTTGCGCACGCTCAACGCCCTGATACCCGGATTTATCCGCGGGACCTTTCGCGGCGAGGTGGACGTTCTGGGGTACGACGCCACGACCGCCGAGACGAGCGACATGGCCGAGCGCGTCGGGATGGTCCTCCAGGACTACGAGGCCCAGCTGTTCGGGACCAGCGTCGAGGCCGAAGTCGCCTTCGGCCCCGAGAACCTCGCAGTCCCGGTCGACGAAATCGCGCCCCGTATCGATCGGGCACTGGCCTTCGCCGGCCTCTCGGACCTCGACCGGCGGCGGGAGCCCTCGGGGCTGTCCGGCGGACAGAAACAGCGGCTCGTCTTCGCGGGTGTCCTCGCGATGCACCCCGAATTCGTCATCCTCGACGAGCCCACGAGCGACCTCGATCCGGGCGGGACGCGGGACGTCCTCGAGATCGTCTCCTCGCTCACCGACGACGATCCCTTCGGTGACCTCGACACTGGCACTGATGGGGCCGGGAGCTGGGAGGGCCCCGAGACGATCGTCCTGGTCACCCACAAGATCGAGGAGGCGCTGCTGGCCGACCGGGCGGTCCTCCTGCGCGAGGGGCAGGTCTACCGCGACGGACCGATCGAGGAGGTGTTCACCGACGTCGAGGCGCTCCGGTCGTCCCGGGTCGCGCTCCCGCCGGTGGTCGATGTCTTCGACCGCCTCGGGCTCGCCGACCCGCCGCTCACCGTCGAGGCCGCGGTTGAGCGGGTCCGGGACCCGGAGCTGGAATGGTCGCCACCCGGCCCGGAGGCCGCGGGACACGCACCCGCAGGTACCGGCGATTCGTCCGGGGAGATCGAGTTCGAACTGGCGGACGTCGTCTACGAGTACGACACCGACCGGGGACCGGTCCGGGCGGTCGACGGCGTGTCCCTGGCGATTGAACGCGGGGAAACAGTCGCCATCGTCGGCCACAACGGCAGCGGGAAGACGACGCTGGCCAAGCACCTCAACGGCCTGTTCGACCCCGACCAGGGGGCCGTCCGCTGGCGCGGCGAGGACCTGCGCGGCCTCTCGATGTCCGAGATCGGTCGCCAGGTCGGGTTCGTCTTCCAGAACCCCGACCACCAGATCTTCGAGCGGACCGTCCGCGACGAGGTGGCCTTCGGTCCCGAGAACTTCGGTCTCGCGGGCGAGGAACTCGACCGGCGCGTCACCGAAGCCATCGAGACGGTCGAACTCGACGGGCTCGAAGAGGCCGACCCGTTCAACCTCTCGAAGGGACAGCGCCAGCGGGTCGCACTCGCGAGTATCCTGGCGACGGAGCCGGAGGTCATCATCTTCGACGAGCCGACCACCGGCCTCGACGCCACCCAGCAGGCCCGCTTCATGGACCTGGTCGCCCGGCTCAACCGCGAGGAAGGGCTGACGGTGGTGATGGTCACCCACGACATGGGGTCGGTGGCCTACTATGCACCCCGGACAGTCGTCATGGAAGAGGGCCGTGTCGTTGCGGACGCCCCGACGAGAGAGGTCTTCGCCGACGAGGCGAGTCTTGCGGAGTGGCAACTCCGGCCACCCCAGCCCGTCGCGCTGTCGAACGCGCTCTCGCGGACGTTCGGGCGGGACGACGCCCTCCCGGCTCTGTCCGTCGGTGAGGTCGTCGAGAGCCTCGGCGGGGCCGCCGCCGGACCGGGGGACCGCCGCCGTGGAACGGACGACACAGCCACCGAGGACGGTGGTCGGTCGTGAGCGCGCCGACGCTGTACGTCGACCGGGATACCTTCCTTCACGGACTGGACCCGCGAGCGAAGGTCGTCCTCGTGGTGGGACTGTTCGTCGCCGCGTACGTCTTCACCGACCCTCTCTTCGTTGCCGTGCCCTTCGCGGTCGCGCTGCTGGCGCTGACGTACGCCGGCGGTCTCCGGAACCTGCTCCGGTTGTGGTTCGTCCTCGTGATGCTGTTCCTCGTGGGATTCGTCGTCTGGCCAGCCTACGCACCCCCACGCGGCCCGGTCGTCCTCGCGACCCCGGTGCTGACGATCACCGAACACCAGTTCCTGTTCGCGCTGGGCCGCAGCACCCGGATCATCGCCTTCATCGTCGCGGGGTTCGCGTTCATCACCACCACCTCCAACGAGGAGATCGTCCAGGGGATGCGCGGGTTCAAACTCCCCTTCGCGTTCTGTTTCGCCGTCGGGACCGCGCTCCGACTGTTCCCGACCTTCCTCGGCGCGACTGGGACGGTCAAACAGGCCCAGGAGGCCCGCGGGCTGGACCTCTCGGAGGGCGGCCCCATCCAGCGCATCCGCAACTACGTGCCGCTGCTGATTCCGGTGTTGATGACCGCTATCCGGCAGGTCAACACCCAGGCGATGGCGCTGGAGGCCCGCGGATTCGACGCCGGGCGCGGGCGCACCTTCTACGCACAGAAATCCTTCGGGGCCGCCGACTGGATCGCGACGATCGCGGGTGTGGTCGTGGCCGTCGGAACCATCGCCGCACGGTTGCTCGGCATTGGAGTGCTCTAGAAACTGCTGTCGGGGTGTTCCCACTCCTCGTAGTAGGCCTGCTGGCTCTCTGTGAGATCCTCGGTCGAGAGCCCGAGCGTCTCCAGTTTCCGCGCGGCAACCTCGCGGTCCAGTCGGTCAGGGATTCCGTAGAGGCCCGGGTCCAGTCCGGGGTCGTCGACGAGCATATCGTAGGCCGCGACGAACATCATCGCGAAGGTGGTGTCCATGACCTCGGCGGGGTGGCCCTGGCTGTAGGGACCGGTGAGATTCACGAGACGGCCCGCCGCCAGCAGGTTCAGCCGGCGGCCGTCGGGCATGTGATACCGCGTGACGCCTTCCTTGGGATGGGTGATCTCGGCGGCCATCTCCTCGAGGGCGTCGATATCGATCTCGACGTCGAAGTGCCCCGAGTTCGCCAGCACCGCGCCGTCGGCCATGCGCTCGAAGTGCTCGGCGCGCATCACCTCCCGGTTCCCGGTCGCGGAGATGAACACGTCGCCGGCCTCGGCGGCCTCGGTCATGTCCATCACGCGGTGGCCGTCCATGTGGGCTTCGAGGGCCTTGCGCGGGTCCACCTCGGTGACGATGGTCTTCGCGCCCATCCCGCGTGCCTTCCGGGCGATGCCCCGGCCACAGTAGCCGTACCCACAGACGACGACGTCCCGGCCCGAGAGGATAGCGTTGGTCGTGATGGTGACGTTCGAAAGCGTCGACTCGCCCGTCCCGTGAACGTTGTCGAAGAAGTGTTTATCCTGGGTTTGACGTGTGGATAAAATATATAGCGACAGAGGCAGTACGTCGGCCCATGCCAGGGAACGACCCCGAACGGAAGTTGGCCGACGCCCGGCGACGGGTCCGCGAGAGCGACCTGCCCGAGGCGGACAAAGAACCGATTCTCGCGTACTCCAATACCGTGGACGAGCGCAAGCCCCAGGGCGAAGATCTCTCGGACCGCACGAATGCGACCTACACAGACCACCTCCGCCGTATCGCCCGCCGCCGAGACGCGCCCCTGCTGGAGTGGGACACTAAGGACGTGACCGATGTTTTCGCCTCGATGTCGAATGACTACGCCCCGCGTACGCTCGGGGCGTACCAGTCCGCCGCGAAGTCGTTCTACCGCCACACGAACGGCCACGCCGTCGACGCCGAGGAAATCGACATAGACAGTGCTGAGAGCCACGCCGTCGACCCCACCATCTTGCTTTCCGAGGGCGAGTTCTTCGCCCTCCGCGAGGCGGCAACGAACACCCGCGACCGCGCGCTCGTGGACCTGCTGGGGTATACCGGCCAGCGGGTCCGGGCCATCCAGACGCTCCGTGTGGGCGATGTGGAACCCCAAGCCGGCGAGTCTGGCAGGTACACGCTCAACGCCGACGATGGCGGCCTCAAAGGCGCCGACCGGTCCATGAAACGGCGGCCACTCCTCGGCGCGAGACGGTCGGTGATAGACCTACTTAACAACCACCCGACAGGAGAGGACGACGACTATCTTATCACGTCTCTCCCGTCCGCCAGGAACGGGACACCCGGAGAAATGTTGAGCCAGACACAAATCAGACGGGTTCTGGAAAAACTGGCCGACCGCGCCGGAATCGACACCAACGATACACCGACGAATCCCCACGCCTTCCGGCACTACGCGGCGACCGTAATGTACCGCGATTACGAGATGGCCCCGTCGACCATCAAGAAGCTCTTGGGACACGACGAGGACTCCAACGTCTTCGAGAAGACCTACAGACATCTCGGCGACGACGACGTGTCCCGTGAGGCCGAACAGGCTCTCGGGCTCGACACCGAGGACAACCGGTCCTGCCCGCCGGTCTGCCCCGACTGCCTCTCCCCACTCAAGGACGGGACGGAGCGGTGCGAATGCGGGACCCACGTCGCCGACGAGGACGCCGGCGGAACGGCCGACCCCATCGACACCAGCGACCCCACCAATACGGACGCCATCGCCGAAGTGTTCGCGTCCGAGATGGACAGATTCATGGGCAACATCGGCTCCGAACTAGGCCTGGATCTGGGCCTCAGCGACGCCGAGCGCGCCGAGTATTCTGAGAACGTCGCCGCCAGGCTCCGCTCACTGCAAGCGGACCAGGGCGACATCAAGGTCGCCGACGACGCTGAGAGCGACCGCTAACAGACGCGAGAACCGGCGCCAATACGGGCGAACGCACGCCCGAGGCCGCAGTTCTTCACCGATCCGTAGGTGCGTTCAACTCCTGTGTGACGATTGTACGTCTCGTCTAGTGTGCTGTCAACGATAAGCTGAAACACAATGAGTTGGAACTCTACAAACAGCTATGGGAGACTCAAAGTATCCCATCGACCTCACAGAACAGGAACGAGAAAAGCTG
>JAHENO010000293.1 GCA_018609945.1 Haloarculaceae archaeon
CCTCGTCGACGAGGTGAGCCAGTTCCGGACCGACGCCGGCGTAGTCGAGGCCGGCCGAGACGCTGTGTGACTCCATGATCTGGCCGTCCGAGTCCTGGAGGACCTTCGTCCGGGCGCCGTGGAGGACGCCCTCCTCGCCAGTCGAGAGCGAGGCGGAATTGGGCGCGACGCCCGCATCCTCGTCGACAGCGAGTGAAGACCCGCCGGCCTCGACGGCGTACAGTGCCACGTCCTCGTCGCCGACGAAGGCGTCGAACGTGCCCATCGTGTTCGACCCGCCGCCGGCACAGGCGAGCACGTCGTCGGGAAGCCGTCCGGCTTTCTCGCGGGTCTGGGCGCGGGCCTCCTCGGAGATGACTCCCTGGAAGTCACGCACCATCGCCGGGAAGGGATGTGGCCCGACCACACTCCCGATGACGTAGTGGGTGGTCTCGACCGTGCGGGCCCAGTCGCGCATCGTCTCGCTGATGGCTTCCTTGAGCGTCCCGCGGCCCGTCGTGACCGGCGTCACCTCGGCGCCGTTGATGCGCATCCGGAAGACGTTGGGTCGCTGGCGTGCGATGTCCGTCTCGCCCATGTATATCTCGCAGGGCATGTCGAGGTGGGCCGCGGCCATCGCCGTCGCGGTCCCGTGCTGGCCAGCGCCGGTTTCGGCGATGATGCGCTCTTTGCCCATGTATTTGGCCAGCAGGACCTGTCCGAGGGCGTTGTTGAGCTTGTGAGCACCGCCGTGGAGCAGGTCCTCGCGCTTGAGATACACCTCGGTGTCGTAGCGGGCCGAAAGCTGGTCGGCACGCTGGAGCGGCGTCGGTCGGCCGCCGAAATCCGCCAGCCGTCGGCGGAACTCCTCGCGGAAACCGTCCTCGTTGTCGAGCACGTATCGCTCGTAGGCGTCTGTCAGTTCCTCGATTGCCGGCATCAACGCCTCCGGCACGTACTGTCCGCCGTAGTCGCCGAACTTGCTGTCAGTTCCCATCGTTGAGTGTCGTCAGTCGCCGCGTGTTCGTTTCGACGTCGCCGTCCATGATCGCCGAGCCGACCAGCAGTCCGTCGGCCCCGGCCCGGCGCATCCGCCGGACGTCCTCGCTGTCGTGTATGCCGCTTTCCGCAATCAGAGTGACGCTCCCGGGTGCGGCCGGTGCCACCCGCTCGAACGTCGAGAGGTCGACGTCCAGGCGCGCGAGGTCGCGGTTGTTCACCCCCACCACGTCCGCGCCGGCCTCGACGGCAGCCCGCACCTCGTCCCGGGTGTGTGCCTCGATCAGCACCTGGAACCCCCGCTCGTGGGCCGCTGCAGTCAACCCCGCCAGGTCGTCGACGAACCGGGCGATGAGCAGGACCAGATCGGCCGCGACGGTGTCGAGTTGCGCCTCGCGGAGGACGAAATCCTTCCGGAGCACGGGCACGTCCACCGCCTCGCGGACCGCCCGGAGGTCGGCGGGCCTCCCGCCGAAGTGTTCGGGCTCGGTCAGTACCGACAGCGCCGCCGCGCCGCCGGCGACCATCCCCTCGGCCAGGTCGACGGGGTCGTCCGCGCGCTCGCCCGCCGTCGTGGGGCTCGTCGGTTTGACCTCCGCAATCAGTGGAACCCGTCCCGCGGATTCGGCCCGAGCGAACGCCGCCTCGATGGGCCGGGCGTCGACCGACACCCGCTCGCCACCGGGGTCGCGGTCCCGTGCCGTCTCCAGTATCGACCGTATCGCCGGCGCGAACTCCTCGCTTTCGACCATTGATGAACACTAATGAACAGAGATGTACATAAGACTTGCGTCCCGCAGGTCTCACGAGCGGTGCGGGGCCGTCCGGACGCCAATCTTGAAGTCGCCGACCACCGAGTGGGTGATATGGAGGAGGTTGCCGGTATCTACGCCCGCGAATCCACGTATCTCGACTGTTACGTCCAGGTCGGGGTCGCACAGGGACGGGTCATCTCGGTTTCGTTTCCACCGACCCCGGAGGCCGACGCGGAGTCGGAGCACGAGTTGCTCGACCGCATTACGGCGTACCTCCAGGGCGACCGCGACGACTTCGCGGACGTGACGGTTGCGCTGACGATGGCGACCGACCAGCGCGAGGTCCTCGAGCGCGTCCGCGAGATCCCCTACGGCGAACAGGCGACCGTCGAGCAACTGGCGCGGATGGTGCCCGACCGCGACCCCGACGAAGAGGGGGACAGGCGGCTTGTCCGGGACGCCCTCGCGAACAACCCCGCACCGATCTTCGTTGCCGACCACCGCGTCCGGGACGGCCCGAGCGGCGCACCCCCCGGGGTCGAACAGAAACTCCGGGCTGTGGAGGGGCTATAGCAGTCGGTCCAGTCCGAGCCACTCGTGGGCGAGAAACTCCAGGGCGTTCACGAGGTAGTGGGCGACCACGACCACGAGCAGACTCCCCGAGAGGATGTAGCCGGCCGCGAGGACCAGTCCCAGTCCGCCGGTGACAGCCACGCCGACCCGACCCTGTGCGCCGTGCCCGACGGCGAAGGCAGCCGAGGAGACGAGAGCGAGCGCCCACGGAGAGACGCCGAATCCGGCTGCCGGAACGCCGATGACCGCCGCACGGAAGATGAACTCCTCGACGACCGCAACGACCGGCAACACTCCGCCCAGGAGGACCGCCCAGCCGCGGGCGCTGTCGGGGGCGAGCGCCTCGCGCAACCCTTCGTCGTAGGCCGCACCGACCGCGTCCGCGACCGACGCGCTCGCCTCGTTGGCACCCCACAGCGCCAGTCCAAAGGCCACACCCACGAGGACTGCGGGGACGCCCGCGTTCCAGGGGTCGGCGGTGATGCCGAGCGCTCCCGGTGGGATGGCATAGAAGACGGCCCCCGCGAACAGAATCCCCCCGAAGAGGCCCTGTGTCACTGCGACGTTGACCAGGAGGGCCCCCGTCGTGAGTTCCGCGATTGCGTCGCCAGCACGGGACGACTGGGTCGGATCGTGTGCGAGCTCGCCCTCGGCGAGGGCGTGACGTCGGACCATCGCGCGTCCGTGGTCGGCACTCGGGGAAGTTCGGTCACTGCGGACCGCGCCCTGCGAGGCACGCGCCAGCGCGAGAAGGAGAGCGAGAACGACCGCAGTGAGTCCGACGAAGGGGACCCACTGGGGGTCGGTCACGTTTTATCGTGACCGCTGTACGCCAGTACCAGATCGACCGCACGCTTTGGCGGGGTCGAAACGGTGAAACGGTACAGCGGTCACTCTTACTGGGGCTGGGGGCTGCCGCTGCCGCGGCCGACCTCGTGTTCGAGTGCCTGGCCGGTGATGGCCTTCAGGCGCGAGACCAGCGAGTCCTTCTCGGGTTCGCCCGCCAGCGCGACCTCCAGCACCTCGGAGATGTGCCGGACAGGGATGATCTCGACCATCTCTTCGTACTCCTCCTCGATCATCACGTCCTGTTCGTTGGCCTGGGGGATGATGACCTTGTCCAGCCCGGACTTGGCGGCGGCCTCGATCTTGTGGGTGACGCCGCCGACCGGCAGGACGTCCCCGCGCACGGAGAGCGAGCCGGTCATGGCGATGTTCTGTGCGACCGGCACCTCCTCCAGAGCGGAGATGACGGCAGTGGCGACAGTGATGGAGGCGGAGTCGCCGTCGACGCCGCCCTCGCCCACCTGGACGAACTGGATGTGGACGTCCTTCTCGGAGATGTCCTCGTCGGAGAACTTCTTGATGATCGCCGAGACGTTCTGGACGGCCTCCTCGGCCATCTCCTGGAGCTGGCCGGTTGCGATGACCTCTCCGGGGCCCTGGCTGGGCGTGACCTCGGCCATCACGGGCAGGACGATTCCCGAGTCCTCGCCCATGACGGCCAGCCCGTTGACGCGGCCGACCACGTCGCCGTCGGCGACGGTCAGCTCGTAGTCCTTGCGCCGTTCGATGTAGTTGTCCGCGAGTTGCTGTTCGATGGACCTGGAGCGGCGCTTGGCCTGGAGGACGTCCTCGCGCTCGACGAACTCCTTGTCCTCGGCGCGGGCGATGTCGCCGGCGACGCGAACCAGCCCGCCGAGGTCGCGCAGTTTCAGCGTGAGGTGGTCCTTCCGGCCCGACCGGCGCTGGGCTTCGAGGATGATCTCCGCGACCGCCTCCTCCGTGAAGTGGGGCAGGCGGCCGTCCTTCTCGACCTCCTGGGCGACGAAACGGGCGTACTTCCGCCGCATCTCGGGGGTGTCGTCGATGGTGTCGTCCATGTAGACCTCGTACCCGTACCCCTTCACGCGCGAGCGGAGCGCCGGGTGCATGTTCTCCATGGCGTCCAGGTTCCCGGCCGCGACCATCACGAAGTCACACGGGACCGGTTCGGTCTGGACCATCGCGCCCGAGGAGCGCTCGGACTGGCCGGTGATGGAGAACTCCCCTTCCTGGATGGCCGTCATCAGCTTCTGCTGGCTGCGGATGTCGAGCGTGTTGATCTCGTCGACGAACAGCACGCCCTTGTTGGCCTCGTGGATGGCGCCCGACTCGACGCGGTCGTGGGAGGGCGTCTCCATCCCGCCGGACTGGAAGGGGTCGTGGCGGACGTCGCCCAGCAGGGCGCCTGCGTGGGCACCCGTCGCGTCGATGAAGGGGGCGGTCTGCTGGTTCGCGTTGTTGACCAGCAGGTTCGGAATCATCGAGTCGTTGCCCCGCGATCCGTAGCGGAACGCCAGGTAGATGACACCCGCTGCCAGAATGCCCAGCAGGATCTGCTGGACGATCAGAAGCGAGTAGCCGATGACGATGGCGATGATGATCCACATCAGGAAGGTCCGCATCTGGTTGCGCTTGCGGGCCTCCTCCTTGTGGGCCTCGACGATCTGTTCTCCTTTTCCGGCGGGGACCGTCCTGACCTTGGGTTCGTTGCCGTCGTCAGGGTTGTGGTAGACGAGAACGTCTTGGAGCTCCTCCTTGGGGAGTAGCTGGCTCATCGCCTTCGCGAGCATCGACTTCCCGGTCCCGGGCGACCCGATCATCATCACGTGGCGGCGCTGCTTTGCCGCTTTCTTGACGATGTCCCGCGCGTGGTCCTGGCCGATGACCTGATCGACCAGCCGGTCGGGGACGTCGATATCGCCCGACGATTCGATCTGCAGGCCACCGAGGGGACCGTCCTCGGCATCCTCGTCGACCTCGACACTGGCG
>JAHENO010000294.1 GCA_018609945.1 Haloarculaceae archaeon
GGCGACGCCGTAGGTCCCACACCAGACCACCTGGACCCCGATGACGACGAGGAACCACCACCCGCCGGGCTCGTCGCGCCACGGCCAGATGTACGCGAGGAGGGCGAGGTTGGCGACGCCGACCGCGAGCGTCGCGACGGCAGGCCACGGAGGGAGGGAGACCACGTCTGTTCGAGGGGCGCATCGCCACTTAACAGTTCGTCGGACAGTGCCACGGTGGCGGACGAGTCCGCGCCTCGTCCACGCACGCCGCGGATCGCCTCACTCCCCGTCGATACGTGCTTCGGTGCCGGCGAGCATCTCGATGACCTGCATCACGCCGGAGTTGTCGTCCCGTTCCATCCCGTTCTGCTCCATCGACTTGTACAGTTCGTGGGCGAGTTCGGTCTGTGGCATCGGCGCGCCGTAGGCCTCGCCGGCGTCGGTGGCGATGCGCAGGTCCTTGTACTGGTAGCCCGCGAAGAAGCCGGGCTCGAAGTTCCCCCGGATCATCCGCGGGGCGCGATTATCGAGGGTCCAGCAGCCCGCCGCGCCGCCGCTGATGGCCTCGACGACTGCCTCGAGGTCCGCTCCCGCTTTCTCGGCGAAGACCAGCGCCTCGCTGACGCCGACCATCTGTGCCGCGACGACGATCTGGTTGCAGGCCTTCGTGGTCTGGCCGGCGCCGTTCGGGCCGGTGTGGGTGACCGTCTCGCCCATCACCTCGAAGAGGTCGCGGTGGGCCTCCAGGACGGCCTCCTCGCCGCCGACCATGATCGACAGCGTCCCGTCGATGGCGCCCTGCTCGCCGCCGCTGATCGGGGCGTCGAGCATGTCCACGCCCATCGCCGCAAGGTCCGCCGCGAGGTCCTCGGTGACCGTCGGGGAGATGGTCGACATGTCGATCAGCGTCATCCCCTCGCCCAGGCCCGGCATGATCTCCTCGCGGACGACCGAATCGACGACCGCCGAGTCGGGCAGGCAGGTGATGACGACGTCGCCCCGCTCGGCGGCGTCGGTGGCGTCCGCGGCGGCGTGGCCGCCGTAGTCGGCCAGGTCCTCGACGGGTTCCTGCGAGCGGTTGTGTCCGACCACCTCGTAGCCGGCGTCGAGGAGGTTCTTGGCCATCGGCAGTCCCATGATTCCCAGTCCGACGAAGCCGATCGTGTTCTCGGCCATACCTGCCCTTGGCGGATGGCTACCAAATAGGTGGAGGGTTCCGATCTACCTCTCAGCGTCGGCGACCACTCGACCGATCTCCCGGAGCAGCGACTCGCGGTCCTCCGCCAGCGAGACGGCCGAGGCGGCACCCGTGGCGTCGGCGCCCTGTTCGAACGCCAGGCGGACGTCCTCGGGCGTCGCGACCCCGCCGCCGACGGTGACTTTCGTCTCCGGACAGACCTCGTCACGCATCGCCACGAACCGCTCGACGCGCTCGGGGTGTGTCTGGGTGATCGCCCGGTCGGTCGCGATGTCGTCGGGCTTCTCGAAGACCATCGCGTCCGGCTCGAAGACCCCGACCGCCCGTCCCATCTCGACGCTGTCGACACAGACAATCGACTCCAGGCCGACCTCGCGACACCGGTCGATTGCGGCCTCGACGTCGGCGAGCGTGTCGCGGTTCTCCGCGTGGTTGACCACCGCCCCCGCGGCCCCGGCCGCCCGGAGCGTCTCCGGGAGGATGCGTCCCATTCCCCGTCCCGGTTCGACGGGGTCGACCGCCGGCGCGGTCACTGCCAGGTCGGTCGCCCGCGCCACGAGCCTGACGTCGGGTACCTGCGGCGTGAAGACGAAGGTTCCGCCCGTCTCCTCGCCGACGCGCTCGACCAGCTCCGCGAAGGCGCGGCCCGCCTCGCCGCCCGTGCCGGGGTACACCTTGCAGTTGACCTCGAAGTGGGGGTACGGAACAGTCACGGCGTGTGTGTCCGTCCGTGCGGGCATAAAACCACGTCTCCCGACGGGCGTCGCGCTCACGGCCGCCGGCGGACGCCGATCCGGGACCGCACGAGGCGGGCGAACAGCCACGAGACGCGCTGGAGGGGACGCCACTGCGGCCGGCGTCGCCGGAGCCCGGCGTACCCACCGGCCGCGAGGAGGGCGAGGCCGGCGGCCACGAGCAGGACCGGAAACGTCAGGAGGACGACCAGGGCGACGGGAACCCCCGCACAGAGGGCCAGCACCGGCCAGGAAGGGGGCTCGCGCTCTCGACGGGCCGTCGGATGTCGGGGGAGAGGGCCGTTCCGTTGCATGGTGGGTCCCGTCCGCGGTGCCGGCGCGGAGCGCGCCCCGGCACCGTGTGGACGGTCGGTACTACGCAGGGATCGCCCATGAACCCGGACGCACCGTTTCAGAGCCTGCAACGATTCCCGTGAGAGTCACATGCATGCGACGGTGTACCGCCCCCGACAGCGAACCCCCGTTTGGAGCGGTCATCAGCGACTCGCGGAGGGCCCACGCCTGCTCCTGTGCCTGGTCTCTCGCTAGACGACACGGTCATTCTCCCGGGCCTTCCACTGCGGCCATGCGCCCTCCACTCGCCGCCCTGCTACTGGCAGCCGTGCTCGTCACGAGCGGGTGTCTCGGTGGTCCGTCCCGGCCACCCAGCGACCAGCGCGCGATGGACGCGCTGAACCGCAGTCAGGACGCGATGGCCGAGGCCACGTCGTATCGGACGACAGTCGACGGCCGCGTCGAAGCGACCGGCAACGACGAGGAGATGACGCTCTCCGTGACCGGGACTGTGGCAGTCAACGCAACCACCCAGCAGATGAACGCAACAGCACGTCTCCGCGGGGAACGGGATGTCGCCGGCCGCTCGGGGACACAGCAGACCTACGTCGACGGGTACACCGCCTACGCCGAGTGTGCCCGCATCGGCTGGGAGCGCCAGAACCTCTCGGAGTCACGGCCGTGGTTCACCTACACGCCGGTCGCCCGCTCAAGGCCCGTCGCCACATCCGCGTCTCCGGGAGTGGCACCACCGCGACGGCGACGGTGACGTTCCGGTTCACCGACTACGACGAGCCCACGACCGTCACACCGCCCGAACTCGACGAGGAGTCGTTCTGGAGGTCCGGCTGTCCGGAGTCGGCGTGAGCGACCGTCCGTGCTCATACTGCCGGCTATAAGCCCGTGAGAAATTTCGACCACCCGTGGGGTCGAATATCTTCACGAAGTTATAGCCGGCAGTATCAGATGGGTGAAAACGCGATTTGAGCTCGTGTCAGGGTTTTTCTCCTGACCCGCGGAGGGGTGGTATGTCCAGCCATCTGTACGTCCTCCTGATCCTCTGGACGATGATCGCCGTGGGTGTCGGCATCCACGCGACGAACCGGGGCCGGAACGGTTTCCTCTGGGGACTGCTCACCGTTTTCACGGGACTGATCGGTTCGGGAATCTACGCCGTCGTGCTCGCGAGTGCCGCCGACGCCGACAGCGACGAGCCCGACACTGTCCGCGTCTGTTCGAGCTGTGGGGCCAGACAGCACGGGCGGCCGGACTACTGTAGCGACTGTGGCGAACCGCTCGGGGAAGCCGACGAGACGGTCACTGCCAGTATCATTCGAAGCGGCTCGCAGGGCTACTGGAGCAACTGCAAATCGAAGGTCGGCCTCGACGACGACGCCTGTTCGTCCTGTGGTGCGGTCTTCTGACCGCGATGGCACTCACGCGCGCCTGCGAGACTCGGAGAATTCAGCGCTGGCTCACTGGGTGCGGTGGCACGCTGCTGACCATCACGTTCCCCTCACTCGTCACGGTCACGTCGTAGTCACAGTAACGAAAGGTGACGCGGCCAGCCGTCGCTGACCGGGTTGCGAAGAGTCGATCCAGTGCGTCGGTATCGATGACAGTCCCGAGTGGCGGTTCCAATTCCACGGGCTCGACGCCATCGGCGTCAGCCAGTTTTTCGATGACTACCCTGCTCGGTGCAGGCCCGTCCCCGCCGCTATTCATGGTATATCATGGTGTTTTCTACAGATACATAACTCCACCTCTTGGTCGACACGAGAAAGCGCGCAATCCGGTAGCGGCTTCCAGCAGTTACTCTGAGGCATTCTGTCACCGCAGTTCTCCCCCAGCATTATATTGGAACTCGCCGTACCCTCGGGATGTACCATGGTAGCAATTAGCGAACTGCAGGAGATGTACACCGACATGGTGACGGCTCGGCACTACGAGGAGCGGTTGCAGGAGGAGTATCTGGAGGGAAAACAGCCGGCTTTCGACATCTCCGCGGGCCCGATACCCGGTGAACTCCACCTTGCTGCCGGCCAGGAAGCTGCCGCTGTCGGGGTTTGCCAGCATCTCCGGGACGACGATACCGTGACGGCGCCACACCGACCCCACCACGTCGCGATCGCGAAAGGCGTCGACCTGAAGCGGATGACGGCGGAGATTTTCGGTCGCGAGAGTGGCCTCTGTCGCGGGAAGGGTGGCCACATGCACCTGTTCGATCCCGACGTGAACTTCGCGTGTAGCGGCATCATCGCCGAAGGCTGTCCGCCTGCCGCGGGCGCAGGGCTCGCTGCACAAAAGCGCAACAGTGACAGCGTCGCCGTCGCCTATCTCGGCGAGGGTGCCATCGATCAGGGTGGATTCTTCGAGTCGCTGAACTTCGCGGCCGTCCACGACCTGCCGGTGGTGTTTGTCATCGAAGACAACGACTGGGCAATCAGCATGCCAAAAGAGCGTGTCACAGACGTCGACGACGGCTCCCAGCGGGCAGCGGGTTTCGACATGCCCGGCGTGCGCGTCGACCACGACGACGCGGTCGCCGTCTACGAGGCCGCCGAACGCGCCGTCGGTCGTGCCCGCGACCGGAACGGACCGACACTCATGGAGATCCAGGTTCACCGACGGATGGGACACTTCATGGGCGATCCCCAGACCTACCGGCCCGAGGACGACCAGACAGCAGCGACCGAGCGTGACTCGATCGACCGACTCGAAGCGGACCTCCGTGCCCGTGGCGTCGAGGACACGACTATCAAGAATCTCCGCGACGCGGCCGAGGACCGTGTCGAGGAGGCAATCGAGTGGGCCAAAGACCAGCCCGAACCCGATCCGGAGACGGCACACGAGGATATGTTCGCGAACCCACCGAGCGGCGTGACGGACACCGACCCGGAGTTCGATCTCATGGGGGGTGACGACTGATGTCCGAGCAACAGGAAGTCGTCGAGCGCGAACTGACCATGAGTCGGGGCATGGTCGAGGCCATCGCCCACGAGATGCGCGCAAACGACGAGGTGTTCTACATGGGTGAAGATGTCGCAGACTACGGCGGTATCTTCGACTCGACCGAGGGCCTGCTCGACGAATTCGGTCACGACCGTATCATGGACGTGCCCATCAGCGAGACGGCTTATCTCGGAGCCGCGGTCGGCGCCGCCCAGGAAGGGATGCGCCCGATCGCCGAGTTGATGTTCGTCGATTTCTTCGGCGTCGCGATGGATCAGATCTACAACCAGATGGCCAAGAACACCTACATGAGCGGCGGGTCGGTCAGCGTCCCGATGGTGCTCACGACTGCCGTGGGCGGCACCTACAACGACGCCGCCCAGCACTCCCAGACGCTCTATGGCACGTTCGCGCACCTGCCGGGGATGAAGGTCGTGGTCCCGTCGACGGCCTACGACGCGAAAGGGTTGATGCACAACGCGATCCGTGACGACGACCCCGTCGTCTACATGTTCCACAAGCGCCTGATGGGGATCGGCTGGATGCCTGCGCCGGATGGGCCGAAAACGCCCGTCCCGGAGACGGACTACACCATCCCGTTCGGCAGTGCCGATGTCAAACGCGAAGGTGCGGATGTCACCATCGTCACACTCGGTCTGCACGTCCACCGGGCGCTGGATGCCGCGGATTCGCTGGCCGAGGACGGTATCGACGCGGAAGTCGTGGATCTGCGGACACTCGTGCCACTGGACAGGGAGACGATTCTCGAATCGGTCCGCAAGACCGGGACGTTGGTCGTTGTCGACGAAGACTACCGCTCGTATGGCGTGACCGGCGAGGTCGTCGCCACCGTCACTGACGAGGCACTCGCACACCTGGACGCTGTCGAGCGTGTTGCCATGCCCGATATCCCGATTCCGTATGCGCGGCCGCTCGAGACCGAAACCCAGCCCCAAGCAGCAGACATCGAGGCGGCAGTCGAGCGCACGCAGTAGCATGAGTGCCGACTCACGCGTCCCGGTCGCTGTCGACGATATCTGGCCGGAGGCCGCCGACGCCGACGAGGGCGTCGTTATCAACTGGTTCGCACGCGAGGGGACGCGAGTCAGTGCTGGTGACCCGCTCTGCGAGATTCAGGTCGAGAAGGCCGACGCTGATGTCCCCGCACCGGTCGACGGAACACTGGCCGAAATCGTCTGTGCGGAAGACGACGAGTTCGAGCGCGGTGATACCCTCGGGTGGATAGCACCGGTCTGAGAATGACTGCTGTCGTTTAGTACCGGATCGACCGCACGACCGAACGCGGTCGACTTGGAAAATAGCTACAGTATCCACTGGGAGGAGGACGTACTGCCGATGATCGAGGCGACGCGTCACAGCCGCGACGCAGCCCTCATCGCCGTGGCGTGGGACTCGGGGGCGCGTAGCGGCGAGATCCGCGACCTCACGGTCGGCGACGTCACGGACCACCGCCACGGCTACCAGCTCACCTTCCAGGGGAAGACCGGCCAGCGGACGGTCACGCTGATCCC
>JAHENO010000295.1 GCA_018609945.1 Haloarculaceae archaeon
GGGGAGAGGCCGGCCATCGCGAGCGGTTTGTCGAGCAGGTCCGGGAGCGCGGCCCCCGCGACAGTCCAGGCGGGCGGGAGATTCCCCCGCAGGGAGAGCAGGTACGCAGCCACGAGGTGAGTCGGAAAGAGCACCCGTCAGGCCCCCGTGCCGTCCGCGAGTTCGTCGTACTCCTCGTCGACGGCCTCGACGGTCGCCACGAGCACCGCGAGGACGACGGGGCCGAGAAAGAGGCCGATCATCCCGAGTGCGTAGACGCCCCCGAAGACGCCGACGATGACCACGGCCGGATTGAGGTGGGCGCCGCGGTCGATGACGATCGGGCGGGCGTAGTTGTCGATGAGACCCACCACCACCAGCCCGTAGACGAACAGGAACACCCCCCAGCCGGGACGGCCGACGGCCACGAGGTACGTCGCGGCGGGCGCCCACACCAGGAAGGCACCGATCAGGGGCAACAGCGCGAGGAGGATCATCACGAACGTCCAGAAAGCAGCGTTGGGCACGCCTGCGACCAGCAGGCCGATCCCGCCGACGACCCCCTGGAGGAGGGCCACGAAGAGGTGTCCGACGATGACCCCCCAGGCGGTCCGGTCGATCCGTTCGATCAGCCTGTCACAGACGGCGTTCGACATCGGCACGACGTCGATCAGCCACGCGACGAACCGCTCGCCGTCCCGGAGGAGATAGTACACCAGGAAGACCGAGAGCAGCAGGCCGACGGTCACCCGCGAGCCGAGTGACACCACCTCGGTCACGTTGCCAAAGAGGACCGAAAGCAGTTCGTCCCCGAGCGTGCTGACCGACTCCGAGACGTCGACCTCCTGGCCGGTGGCCGCCCGGATGTTGGCTTCCAGTGTCCCGGTGTCGAGGGTCGTCTCCCCGCGTGCCAGCGCCGACAGGTCCCGGATGAGCACCAGCACGACGTAGCCAAGCGGCAGTACCGCGGCGACCGTGGCGGCTGCGATGACGGCCAGCGGCGCCACCCGGCGGCCCAGCCGGGGTCGCACCCGCTCGTAGAGCGGAAAGAGGACGTAGGCAGCGACGATCGCCGCCAGCACGTACTGGAGAAAGGGCAGGACGATCAGCAGGCTGACCACTGCCGAGACGAACAGCACGGCCAGCAGAAACCCCTGTTCCCTGTTCACGCTCCGGATTCGATCCCGGCAGTCTTCAAGATGGCGGGGGTTTCCGCCCACGATCGGAAACCGAGAGAGGTCTCACCTGATCTGGCGAAACACTCACAGAGAGACTGAGACTGGTACAGTTTGGCGTGTAAAATAAGGAGACTGAATTCGGCAGTGCGGTCGATCCGGAACAGAGAGTGGTCAGAGCCACCCATCAGGGAGTTCGTCCCGGTGATTGTGGATCAAGGTCAGGAGTGGCTCGATTTCGTCCCACCTGGGCCCTTTGCTGATCTCATTTGTCTCCTGGTTCCACCGGACGAATCCCATCTCTTCGAGTTTCGGGAGATGCCGGTGGACGACTTCGATTTCACGAGTCTCTGGCTCGACCTCATCGGCGACAATGTTCAATGGATCTCGGTCGTGATCATCCTGCGGATTGTGATCCAACAGCGCAACAAGCAACTGGCGCCGGTAGGGGTCAGACAGCGCCTCAAATACTCTATCTGAGTTCGAAATAGTATTCATAAATCCTAGACGCTTTATTACTATATTATTCAATACGTTTACACACCATGATATTTATATGCCTCTCTCGAGCCACGCTATTCCGTGCGACATGCGTGGGGGTTAGGTTCAAGCTGTACTATTTGCAACAAACGCGCGCCCTGTGCAGCACCGGTATCTACGGTCAGACACTACTGTTTCGCTGCGTTCAGTGAGAGTCCGGAGGGATTGGCGACGAGTCGGCGAGGTAGTGTGTGCGGGCGTGTCGCTTAATGGTGTGAACGGCGTATGGCGACGGGTGGCAGCCGAATCAGTGCTCCCGACGCTGGACTCGGAGGTCGTGCGGATAGCCCTGGCGGCGGCGCTCGGGCTCTTCCTGGGGCTGGAACGGGAGTGGTCGCACAAGTCCGCCGGCGTCCGGACGTTCGCGCTCATCAGCCTCGCCGCCGCGGTGTTCACGGTGCTCGGCCGGGACCTCCTGCTCGCGGTCGGGGGCGTCCTCGTGGTCCTGCAGGGGGTATTGCTGGCGGTCAAGGGGCTGTTCGAGGCCGACGAGGGGCTGTCGCTGACCACCGCGGTCTCGATGCTGGTCGCCTACGGGGTCGGGGCACTGGTCGCCGAGGGGTTCGTCCTCGCGGGCGTGACCGTCGCGGTCGTGTCGTCGCTGTTGCTCGTGCTCAAACGCGAGTTGCACTCCTTCGCGTGGGGGCTGACCCGCGAGGAACTCCGCTCGGCCGCCGAGTTCGCTATCCTCGCGTTCGTCGTGTTCCCGCTGCTCCCGGCCGACCCCGTCGACGCGCCGCTCGGGGCGACGACCATCGCAGTCGAACTGCGGGTCATCTGGCTGATAGTCGTCACGGTGGCCGGGATCGGCATCGTCAACTACGCCATCGTCCAGACGTACGGCAGCCGTGGGGTCGCCGTGACGGGCTTTTTCGGCGGCCTGGCCTCCTCGACGGCCGTCGTCGGGACGATGCTCGACCACGTCCGCCAGCGGCCGGAAGCGGCCTCCTACGCTGTGGCGGCCATCCTGCTCGCCGACGCGGCCATGGCGTTGCGCAACCTCGTCATCGCCGTCGCGTTCACGTTCTCCCCGTCGGTGAGCCCGCTGTTCGAGGCGATCCTCCCGCTGGGTGCCGTCATCGTCGGGAGCGTCGCCGTCGCCGGCCTCACCGCCGACTGGTCCGAGTCCGTCGAGATGCGCCTCGAGAGTCCCTTCTCGCTGCGCAACGCCCTGGTCTTCGGCGCGCTCTTCTTGCTGGTGGTGGTCGTCGGTGGCCTCGCCCAGGCCGCCTTCGGACAGGGCGGCCTCTACATCGCCTCGGCGCTGTCGGGGCTGGTCTCCAGCGCCGGCGCCACCACCTCCGCAGTCCTGCTGTACCGCGGGGGCGCCATCGACGGCACGACTGCAACTGTGGCCATCCTCGCGGCCACGGGGGCGAGCGTCGTCGTCAAGGCTGGCCTCACTGCTGCCGGCCCCGACCGGAACGTCGCCTACCGCGTGGCCGTCTACAGCAGCGCGATCCTCGTGCTGGGTGGGGCCGCGGTGACGGCGCTCGCGACGGTCTGACCGAGACCAGGAACCTACGACCTCTGCCGATACGCCCGATCAGTCGTCGGCCGAGGCCTCGCTTCCGGCCGGTTCGCCGAGGTCGGGGACGATGCCGTTCTCGGTCCAGCCCCGCACGTCGTAGTACTCGGCGATGGCCGCGTCAAGGTCGCCCTCGATGTGCTCCCGGTAGGGCAGGTCGTCGTCGGCGGCCGAAAAGCCCCGCCGGTTGTTGAACGCCCGTTCGAGTTCGACCACGCGGGCGCCGACCTCCAGGAGGTCCTCGTAGCCAGTGTCGAAGAGTGCCTCGAGGCGGTCGGGAGACATGATGGACCGGGAGAACCGACAGATGATGCCACAGTCCTCGAGCGCGCGGGCGTTCTCCTGTGTGGCGACCGCGGGTGCCTTGCCCTCGAGTCCCTCCTTGGGGAAGGCCGACTCGCTGTCGACGAGGGGGTACTCCCAGGCGTAGAAGGTCGAGTACATGTGGTCGGCGCCGCGGTTCGCGACGGCGTAACTCAGCCCCTGGCCGTGGAGGGTGCGCCCCTCGTGGGCCGCGAAGTCGAGGTTCTTCACGGTGTAGTCGTCCACGCCCAGCTCGTCGTGACAGCGGGCGATCCCCTCCGCCAGCGTGTCGCCGATCCCCTCGCGGTAGGCGATCTGTTCGACCAGCTCGTGGATCAGTTCGGCGTTGCCGAACTCGTCCTCCGCTGCGAGGTAGGCCGCGATCGTGTTCCCACAGGATATGGTGTCCATCCCGTAGATGTCACACAGTTCGTTGGACTGCATCACGTCCACGATGTCGTCGACGCCGGCGTTGGAACCGAAGGCAAAGGTCGTCTCGAACTCGGGGCCCTCGGTCTCGAGGCCGGTCTCCTCGTCTCTGGTGGGGAGTTTGCAGGCGAAGGCACACTGCGAACAGGTTCCCTTCTTGTACTTTTTTTCCTCGACGGCCGCGCCGTTGATGCCCTCGATGCCGTCGAACTGCAACTCCGACCAGTAGTAGGAGGGCATCCCGTTGACCTCGTTGGCGAGGTCGGAGACGCTGGTGGTGCCCTGCCGTTTCATGATGCTGTCGGAGGTGGCGGCGTCGCGGTGGACGTCGGCGGCCGCCTCGGGGAACTCCACCTCGGGCGCGGAGTCGCCCTCGAAGGTAATGGCCTTGACGTTCTTGGCACCCAGGACCGCCCCGAGGCCGCCACGGCCGAAGGCCCGCGACTCCGTCGTCATGAGCGAGGCGAAGCGCACCTGGTTCTCGCCGGCCGGCCCGACGCAGACGATCTGTTCGACGTCCAGCCCGTGTTCCGCGTCCATGTATCCGCTCACCTCCGGAACGGTCGCCTCTTCGAGTTCGGGCACCGGTTCGAAGGTGACGCCGTCGTCGGAGACGTGGATCGCGAGCAGTTCGTCGCTGGCACCGACGATCTCGACGGCGCCGTATCCCGCGCCGGTGAAGTGTCGCGAGACGAACCCGCCGGCGTTCGAGGAGACGATCCCGTCGGTCAGCGGCGAGACGGCCGTGGCGTTCATCCGCCCGGTGAACGACATCGCCGAGTACTGCATCGGCCCGCTGGTGAGATACAGCCGGTTGTCCGGCCCCAGTGGGTCTGCCTCGAAGGGCAGGCGGTCGAAGGCGAGTTTCGTCGCGACCCCGCGGCCGCCGATGAACGAGGAGAGCGTCTCCTCGATGTCGACGGTTTCGCTACTGTTGTCCCGCACGTCGATCGAGAGCAAGGGCCCCTTGGCGTGGCGCATACCCGTTCATCGGCCGTCCGGGCGATAAATGCCACGCAGGGGCAGTCGGGAATGCAGGCCCGGCCGGGAACGCAGGACCAGTCGGGAACCGGGAACGTTCTTGATGCGGGAGGCCGTCTGTCCGTGCATGGACCGCGACAGCGTCGAGCCGGACGTGTCGACGATTCCGGGCGACGCCGCGAAACAGTGGGTCTCCCACCACCACCGGTTCGCGGCACCGTCCACCTACGTCTACGGGTTCGTCTGGGACCACTCCGAACCCGCGGTCGGACCGTTCTGTACCGACATCGACGGGAACGTCCTCATGGACTTTACCGCCCACGTGGGCTCGATGCCGCTCGGATACAACAATCCGAAGATACTCGATCCGCTCGCGGAGTTCGACCTCGTGGACCCGCTGAAGATCGCCGGTCAGGACTTCTACGTCACGGCCGGGGGACTGGACCCCGACGTTCCCGGCCCGACGGGGTTGATGGAGCGACTCGTCGACGCCACGAGCCACTACGGGATGGACACGGTCTTCCTCTCGAACACCGGCGCCGAGGCCGTCGAGAACGCCCTCAAGATCGCCTACGACCACACCCGCGGCAAGTACGCCATCACCTGCGAGGGCGCCTTCCACGGGCGCACGCTCGGGACGCTCTCGCTGAACCGCTCGAAGGAAGTCTACCGCCGGCACTTCCCGGAGATATCGAGCGTCGAGACGACGCCCTTCTGTACCGACCGGAACTGCACCGCCGCGACCTGCGAGTGTGGTTTCTTCTTCGAGGACACCTCCTGGCTCCGGGAGATGCTCGCCGAGGGGACGGGCTGGGTCAACGACGAGGAGGTGGCCGCGCTCGTCGTCGAACCCGTCCAGGGCGAGGGTGGGTATCGTTTTCCCAGCGAGTCCTTCGCCGCCGAGGTGGGGGCGCTCTGTCGCGAGCACGACCTCACGCTGGTCGTCGACGAGGTCCAGTCCGGCGTCGGCCGGACCGGCGAGATGTGGGCTTCGGACCACTACGCCTTCACGCCGGACGTTATTGCGGGCGCGAAGGCCCTCCGGGTCGGCGCGACCGTCGCCCGCGCCGAGGTGTTCCCCGAGGAGACCAGCCGGCTCTCCTCGACGTGGGGTGCCGGGGACATCCTCGGGGCCGCGCAGGGAGCGCTCACGCTCGACGCCATCGAGGAGTACGACCTGCTCGACAACGCCACCGAGCGCGGGCAGGAAATGAAAGAACGGCTCCGTGACGCCGACCTGCAGAGCGTCGTCGACGTCCGCGGAAAGGGACTGATGCTCGCCGTCGAGTTCGAGACGAAAGAGCACCGCGAGGACGCCATCGCCGCCGCGCTCGCGCGGGGATTGCTGACGGTGGGCTGCGGAGAGAAGACAGTTCGGCTGCTCCCGCCACTCGACGTGACCGAACGGGAGGTCGAACTCGGCGTCGACCTGTTCGCGGAGTCGGTCGAAGCGGTGGCGTGACCGGCACCGAGAGGCAGTGGCCTGACCGGCGCAGCGAAACCGCGAGCCTACTCCTCGGCAGCCGGGACGTCGAACCCCTGGTAGGGGGTCGTGTACTCGTTGCGGATGAGGTCCTCGTCGTTGACTTCGAGGCCGATCTCGTCGAGTTCCTCGCCGATGCGGGTGAGGTCGTTGCTGTCGGTCCCGACGATGCCGACGTGGACGTTCTCCTCGCCGGTCATCACCTCCCGGACGTCGATGACACCCTCGATGTCGAGTGCTTCCTTCGCGAGTTCGTTGCGCTGGGGGATGGGTGCGGTACAGACGATGAGCGTATGCAACTGCGAACCGGCGGCCTCGAAGTCGACGCTGGCTGTGTAGTCGGTGAGAATGCCGTCCTCCTCGAGCCTGTGGATGCGGTTGCGGACGGTACTCGAGGAGACGCCCATCCGCTCGGCGATGTCGCTCGAAGACGTGTTGCGCGCGTCATCCTGGAGACAGTAGACGATGTACCGGTCCAGCTCGTCGAGGTGCCAGGTCATGCCCCGTCATTCCGGGGCGATTCAATTAAATCACTCCCGTGAGAACCGGGCTGGGACCGCTCGACGGGCGACAGCCGCTGTGAGACGTGCCCGTGTCGGTGGCATTATGCCCGTCGGGTGACCACCACCGGATACGGATGGTCCGTGACCCGTTCGCGGACGAGGACGTGCCAGACCTGCAGGCCGTCCTCGACGCCCTCGACGACCCGGACTGCCGGAAGATCGTCCGGGAACTGGAGGAGCCGATGACGGCCGACGAGATTTCGGAGCGGTCGGGGGTGCCCCTCTCGACGACCTACCGGAAACTCGAGTTGCTCACGGAGGCGTCGCTGCTCGAGGAGGGCACCGAGATCCGGCCCGACGGCCAGCACGCCAGCCGGTACACCGTGGCCTTCGAGGAGGTCGTCATCGCGCTCGCGGAAAACAGGGACTTCGAGGTCGAGATCACCCGCCGGCCGCGGACCGCCGACGAACGGCTGGCCAGCCTCTGGTCTGAGGTACGAAAGGAGACATGAGCCCACACGAAACCACGACACCGATCGCGATCATCGCGCTGAAAACACTCACCCTGTTGCTCGGCGGCCTCATCACGCTGCTGGCGTACAGGGCCTACCGCCGGACCGGCGCCCGGCCGCTGTGGTACCTCTCTGTGGGGTTCGGGATCGTGACCCTGGGATCGTTGCTGGCGGGCGTCGTCGACCAGGTGCTCCAGGCGGGGTTCCAGCTCGGCCAGCTCGTCGAGAGCGCCATGGTCGCGCTCGGATTCGCGGTGATCGTCTACTCGCTGTACGCCGGGCGGTGATTCCCAAGTTTCGAAAACAGGCTGGCGCTTATATGTCCCTCGGCGGCCAGGATTCCCGTGGAGGAATACAGTGTCACAGGTGACTGCAACCGTCCTCGTCGCCGCCAAGACAGCGACGCTGGTCTTCGGAGGCGTGCTCACGCTCTTCTCGTACCGCGCGTTCCGCCGGACTGGGTCGCCGGCCCTGCGAGCGCTGACTGCGGGCATCGGCCTGCTCGTCGTCGGCGCCACCCTCGGCGGCCTGCTCCACCAGGTCGTCGGCCTGTCGCTCGCGGTCAGCGTGAGCGTCCAGAGCGTCTTCACCGCCGCCGGCTTCGCCGTCATGACCTACTCGCTGTACGTCAAGGTTCCCGCGCCGACGAGCCGAACAGGTCCAGGGTCGAGTACCGGCGACTGACGAGACGCGCGGGAGTAGTGGCGACTCCCGAGACACGCGGGAGTATTAGCGTCCCACACGACGACGACCACGGCCACCCCGAGGAGAATCTCACCGAGGAACTGGGGGCTGTCTTTGAGGACATCGCGTACCCGTACGTCGAGCAGTGTGGCTGTATCGGGCACGTCACGCGGGTCCACGTCGCGTGACGCTCGGGCAGCCCGATTCTACGAGGGCCCGGGAGGATTAAGTCGCCCACGGCCCCAGGGAGGGTATGAAAATCTACACCGGCCGCGGCGACGAGGGGCTGACCGACCTGCGGAACATGGACCGCGTCTCGAAGGCCAGCGCGCGCATCGAGGCCTACGGCACCGTCGACGAGGTGAACTCGCTGGTGGGGATGGTCCGCCCGACGGGGTACGACGACGTCGACGCGCAACTCCGCGAGGCACAGAACCACCTCCACATCGTCCAGGCGGATTTCGCGAATCCGGACCCCGACGAGGACGACCCGGCCGTCCGCGAAGAGCACGTCGAGGCTGTCGAGGGATGGATCGACGGCTACGACAACGAACTCGACCCGCTGGAGTCGTTTATCCTCCCCAGCGGCTCCGACCCGGGCACGAAACTCCACCACGCCCGGTCGGTCTGCCGGCGTGCCGAACGCCGCGCGGTCGCCTTCGCGTCCGAACAGTCCGGCGTCAACGACACCGCCGTCGTCTATCTCAACCGCCTCTCGGACGCCCTGTTCACGCTCGCGCGCGTCGTCAACAAGCGCGAGGGGGTCCGCGAGGAGAACCCAACGTACTGATCGGGGAACGGCGTGGGGTATCTGCCACAAAGGATTTATTTGTCCCTCGCATAAGGACAGATATGAACAAGCACTTCGAAGACGCGCGGTACTACCTGAAACGAGCGGGCGAGACGGCCAAGAAGGGCATCGCGGAGGAACTGGAGCCCGTCGAAGAGCGGGTCCGCGAACTCACGGGCAACGAGGAAGAGCCCGAGCCGGGTCGGCTGGAGGAGATCCGGTCCGACCTCGAAGAGATCCAGGAACGCGCCGAGGGCGAGGCCAAGGAAGCCATCGGCGACGCCCGCGAGAAGCTGCGCGGCCTGCGCGACTGAGCAAGGCAATTCTTAAGTCCGCCGCCGGAATAGCCACGGCTGCGCGGGTCGGTGATCTAGTCCGGTTATGATACCTCCTTCACACGGAGGAAGCCGGCGGTTCAAATCCGCCCCGACCCATCCTGCGACGAACGAACGTGAGGAGCGAAGCGTAGCGTCGGGCGGATGTGAACCAGACGAGACGCAGCCCGCGCAGCGGAGCGAGCAGGACCGTCTCGGCGAGGTTCACGCCCCTTTTTCAGGACGCTATTCGTCGGAGGAGACGACGCTACCCACGTCGTCTGGCACCTTCTCGGAGAGGGACCCGACGCTGGCTCGCTTCTCGCCGATCGTAGCGCCGACGAGTGCGCCGATCGCGGCACCGCTACTCGCGGTACTCCGACCGAACAGTCCTCCGATTCCGGCGCCGACGGCGGCGAAGATGGCGGCGTGTTTGGCACGACTCCACGCACGATTGAGGCGGGACTTCATACGTCCCCCTACTCGGAGGACGCGCATAAACGCGCGGGTTGGCAGACAAAGCCTGCCGGGAACGTGATATCTGCGTCCGGACTCGGACAATGGAGTCACCGGCGTCACGGAGCGACGCCGACGGTCAACAGCGTCCCCCAGGTCCGGTACCGGTCGACCATCGCCTCGCGGGTCTCCCAGTCCTCTGTCGGGAACTCCTCGGCAGGTGGAATGTCGGTCTCCTCGTCGGGGATCGTGTCCTGCGACGCGACGTACAATCCGGCCTCGCGGAACAGATCCCGGTAGTCCTGGCGGTCCCACAGGTACATCTCCACGTCCAGTTCGTCCTGCCAGTCGTGGGTGTGGGTGGACTCCTCGAAGAAGTTCACCGCACAGAAGAAGGTTCCGCCGCTGCGGAGTACTCGCCGAACCTCCCGGAGCACCGCGACCGGATCCGACGCGTAGAAGAAGGCCTCCATACTCCAGACGTGGTCGACGCTGTCGTCCGCGAACGGGAGGTCGTGAAACTCCCCGACCGTGTACTCTACTCGGGCGTCGTCGGTGTACTCGCGCGCGTTCCGGGCCATCTCCGGGCTGCCGTCGAGACCGACCCCGCGCTCGATGCGGTGGGCCTCCCCCAGCGCCCGGAGCGCGTACCCCGACCCTGTTCCGAGGTCGAGTATCGTGTCGCCAGTTTCGACCGGCATCCGCGCGAGCGCGTGTTTCGCGGTGTGCCAGTGGTGGTCCTCCATGCCGCGGTCGCGGCCGGCGGCCGCCCACTGGTCGAATTGCTCCTGGATACGCATGACCCGGAGTACCGGACAGCGGACTAAACGGCCATCGATCGACACTCGACGCCGACGGCAACTTGGGAGACACTGCTACTGCGGGCAGAGCCGCTCCGGACGGCGTTCCGCGGCAGTCGCTACGCCTATGAATCTCGGGCCCTGACTAGGGCGGTATGACCACCACCGACGTCTCGCGGGCGCAGGCGTGGGTGATGGCCGCGCGGCCACAGACGCTGCCGGCGGGTGCGTCACCGGTCGTCCTCGGAACCGCCCTGGCCGTCTACGACGGCGTCTTCGCGCCCCTGCCGGCGCTCGCCGCACTGGTCGGTGCGCTACTCATCCAGGTCGGCACCAACTTCGCGAATGACTACTACGACGCGGTCAAGGGCGCCGACACCGACGACCGCGAGGGATTCACCCGCGTCACCGCGGGCGGGCTCATCGAACCCCGGCGGGTCAAGTACGCCATGGCGGGAACGTACGGGCTCGCGGTCGTCGTCGGCCTCTATCTCGTCGCCGTTGGCGGCGTCCCCATCCTCGTGGTGGGCCTCTCGAGCATCGTCGCTGGCGTCCTCTACACAGGCGGCCCCTACCCCTACGGCTACTACGGGCTGGGCGACATGTTCGTGTTCGTCTACTTCGGCGTCGTCGCGGTGACCGGAACGTACTACGTCCAGGCGGCCACCGCCGTCGCGGGCGTCCCGCTCGGGCTCCCCGCCGGGACGCTCCCGGGACACGTGGTCGTCGCAAGTCTCGCCGCGGCGGGGCTGACCACCGCGATCCTCGTGGTGAACAACATCCGCGACATCGAGTCCGACCGGGCGGCGGGCAAGCGCACGCTCGCGGTGCTGGTCGGCTACCGGTGGAGTCGCGTCGAGTTCCTGGCGCTGGTCGGACTGGCCTACGCAGTCCCCGTCACGCTGGTCGCCGTCTACGCGTATCCCCTGTCGACGCTGCTCCCCGTCGCCTCGCTGCCCCTGGCGGCCAGGGTGGCCCGGACGGTCCTCTCGCGGACCGACGGTGCGGCGCTCAATCCGGCCCTGGAGCGGACGGGCCAGTTGCTCGCGGCCTACGCCGTGCTGTTCGCAGCCGGTCTGCTCGTGGGGGTGGCGTGAATGCTGGACGTCGAACCGTTCACCGTGCGGCTGGCCCGACCCCTCGAGACGGCCGACGGGGCTATCCGCGAACGGCGTGGCTTCCTGGTGTTCGTCGAGGACGGCGACACGCCGGGCGTCGGCGAAGCGACCCCACTGCCCGGCTGGACCGAATCCTACGACGCCTGTCGGGCGGCACTCGTCCGGGCCGGGACCGTCGCCGAGGAACTGGACTGGGGCGTCGCGCTGGCCAAGACGGACGCGCCGGCGGCACGGCACGGACTCTCGCTCGCGCTCGCGGAAGCGCGGGCACGCGCTGCCGGCTATCCGCTGTACCGGTATCTCGACGCCAGCAACGTCGTCCGCTCGGTGCCCGTCAACGCCACCCTGGGTGACGACGACCCGGCCGCCACCGCAGCGGCTGCCGAGCGCGCCACGCTGGCGGGGTTCGACTGTCTGAAGGTGAAGGTCGGGGCGCGGTCCGTGTCCGAGGACGTCGGCCGCCTGCGTGCGGTGCGCGACCGCGTCGGCGCGTCGGTCGAACTCCGTGTCGACGCCAACGGTGCCTGGACGCGCGAACAGGCCGAATCCGCCGTCGACGCCCTCGCCGATCTCGACGTCGCGTACGTCGAACAGCCCCTCCCGGGCGAGGACCTGGCCGGCCACTGTGCTCTCCGGGACGGGCCCGTGGACGTCGCCCTCGACGAGTCGCTTCGCGAGTACGACGTCGAGGAGATCGTCGACGCAGGGGCAGCGGACGTCGTGGTCCTGAAGCCGATGGTACTCGGCGGCCCCGACAGGGCCCGCGCGGCCGCGCTGGCGGCGCGCGAGGCGGGGGTCGACCCCGTCCTCTCGACGACGGTCGACGCCGTCGTCGCCCGGACGGGCGCGGTCCACGTGGCGGCCTCGCTGCCCGAGGTGCGCCCCTGCGGGCTCGCCACCGGATCGATGCTGGCGACCGACCTCTCTGCCGACCCCGCGCCGGTCGTCGACGGGGCCGTCGAAGTGCCACAGGAACTGGGTCTCGGCCTCCCGGAGCGACCCGCGCGATGACCCGGGAGACTGGCGGCCAGCCGCGAGACTCCGCCGACGGGGAGTCGGCCGGGGACGCCGGGAGTAGACCGCGGAGTCTCGACTGGCCGACCCGCGACCTGCTCGCTCACCGGGCGGCCGCCACGCCGGACCGGAACGCCGTCGTCGACGTCGCGAGCGGCCGCGAGTGGAACTACCGGCAGTTCGACGGCGCCGTCGCCGGGACCGCCGCGGCGCTCGCCGAGTCGGTGCCCGAGGGTAGCGCCTCACGGCCGCGGATCGCGCTGCTGGCGTCGACCCGACCCGCGTTCGTGGCGGCGTTCCACGCCGGCCTCCGTGCGGGCGCGCAGCTCGTGCCCCTGAACGTCCGTCTGGCGGACTCCCAGCTCCGGGACCGGGTCGAGCGCGTCGGCCCGGACCTGCTGGTCTGCGAGGGCGACACCGAGCCTCGTGCGCTCGACGCGGCCGGGTGTCCGGTCGTCTCGCTGGACGCGCCCGCGTCCGCGGACGTCACGGAACTCCCGACGGTCGACGGCGCCGTCCCTGCAAGCGGGACGGTCGATCCGGCACGCTGGGAGCGCGACGAGACGGCACTCCTGCTGTTCACCTCGGGGACGACCGGCGAGCCGAAGTGCGTGCGCCTGACCCTCGGGAACCTCGTCTCCAGTGCGACCGCCGCTGCATTCCGCCTGGGTGTCGCGCCGGGCGACCGCTGGCTGGACTGCCTGCCGGTCTACCACATGGGCGGGCTGGCACCGCTGGTCCGGTGTCCGCTGTACGGGACGACGCTGCTCGTTCAGCCGGGCTTCGACGCAAACCGGACGGCCGACGCGCTGGCCGAGTGGGAAGCGACGGGCGTCTCGCTCGTCCCGACACAACTGCACCGGCTTCTCGCGGACGGCTGGCGGCCCCCGGACGCGCTCGATACCGTGTTGCTCGGCGGTGCACCGGCCGAAGCGGGCCTCGTCGAGCGGGCGCTCGACGCCGGCGTGCCCGTCCACCCGACGTACGGGCTGACCGAGGCAGCCTCGCAGGTCGCGACGGCGACGCCCGACGTCGCTCGCGACCACCCGGGATCGGTCGGCCAGCCCCTCGTGGTCACGGAGGTGACGGTCGTCGAGGAAGACGAGGGAATGCCCCTCGATCGGGGCGAGACGGGCGAACTCGTCGTCGACGGGCCGACGGTCACGCCGGGCTACCTCGACGCGGAGCGGACCGCCGCGGCGTTCGGCGAGTACGGCCTCCATACCGGGGACATCGGGTACCGCGACGGCGACGGTCGGCTCTGGGTGCTCGGGCGGGCCGACGACACCATCGTCACCGGCGGCGAGAACGTCCATCCCGCAGCGGTGGAGCCCGTCCTCTGCGAGCACCCGGACGTGACCGAGGCGGCTGTCGTCGGCGTCCCCGACGAGGAGTGGGGCGAGCGGGTCGGCGCGGTGGTGGTCGCGTCGGGCGACGTGACGGCCGAAGGCCTCCGGAATTTCGCGCGCGAGCGCCTGGCCGGCTACAAAGTTCCGCGGGCAGTCGGGTTCGCGGACGAACTCCCGCGCACCCCCTCGGGAACCGTCGACCGCGAGGCTGTCGAGGAGTTGCTCGAAGAGTAGCAATCCGACGGCTTATGTCGGACGGCGCCGTTTGCCTGGGCGTGTGCACGCTCGTCCTCGCGTGGCAGGTGTTCGCGGACGCGCCGGTCGCGGTCGCGGCCAACCGCGACGAACTGCTCGACAGGCCCTCGGAGCCGCCGGCAGTCAGGGACTGGGAGGTCCCCGCCGTCGCGCCGCTGGATTCCGAGGCCGGCGGGACCTGGATCGGGTACAACGAGCACGGCGTCCTCGTGGCCATCACGAACCGCTGGACCGACGGGGAACTGGGTGGCGACCGCTCGCGCGGCCTGCTCGTCCGGGACGCACTCTCCTACGAGAGCGCCGAGGACGCCGTCCGCTTCGTCGAGCGTGACCTCGATTCGCGCTCCTACGAGGGGTTCAACCTCGTCGTCGCCGACGCCACGGCCGCCATCCTGATCGAGTGGGACGGGGGCCGGCACCTGCGCCACTTCGAGCCCGGCGTCCACGTGGTCGTCAACACCGGCGCAGACGGCGCGTTCACCATCCCGACGAGGCGGGCCGAGGCCGCACAGGAGCAGGCCGACAACGCCGAGGCCGTCCGGGCGGCGCTCCAGCCCGAACCCGGCGAGGAAAGCGTGGCGTGGCTCGACCGCGCCGCAAGCGTCATCGCCGACCACGAGTACGGCGTCTGCGTCCACCGCGACGGCTTCGGCACCCGGTCGTCGTCGCTGCTCCGTCTGGGCGACGAGCGGGTCTACGAGTTCGCGGACGGCCCACCCTGCCGGACGCCGTTCGAGCGCGTCGAAGGCCAGGTTTAAGCGGGAGAACCGCCGTGGTGTGTGTATGAGCGTGACAGCGGCCGAAGAGGAACTCTCCGAGGACGAACGCCGGGGGCTGGCGCTCGTCCGGGAGACCGGCGGCATCCACCAGAGCGACTTCTGGAAGGAACTCGACGTCTCCTCGCGCAAGGGGAGCCGGATCGTCGACTCCCTGGTCGAGAAGGACCTCATCGAGCGCGAAGAAACCGTCTACCAGGGCCACAACACCTACTACCTCGCGCCGATGGCCCGCGACCTCGATTTCTCGCTTCTGATGGCCGGCGACCGCCTGTCGCCGTTCGTCGGCGACGAGGAGGTCGATCCCCACAGCGACGCCTTCACCCAGTGGCTGATGAGCCTCGCTTACGAAGAGTAGCGGTCGCTGCCGGTTTCCCGGACGACTGCGGCACCCATGTTGTGACTGCCGACAGTACACAGCCGCTACAGACGCCGTTCACCGGCTGGACCGAGAAGAAAGGGAAAGCCGGTCCTAGTCTTCGAGGGCGTCGGCGATGCGCTCCATCGTCCGCCGCATGTCGTGGACTTCGTCGCGGAGTTTGCGGACCTCGCGGACCAGTTCCTCGTTGACGGCGTCGCCGCCACCACCGCCGGCGGGGCCACCGCCGGGACCGCCGCCCATGCCGGGGCCGCCGCCCATCATGCCGCCCATCATCTGCGCGAAGGGGTTGCCGCCCATGCCGCCGCCGGGGCCGCCACCGCCCATCATGCCCTCCGGGGGGCCGCGTTCGCCCTCTTCGCCCTCGCCTTCGCCTTCCTCTGCGCGCTGCTGTCGGATCTCCTCGACGCGCTCGCGGAAGGATTTTTCTTCGCTGTCGCCGCCCTCGTCGCCGTTCTCTCCCTCTGCTGTGTCGCCCTCGTCGGTGTCGTCCGTCATACCCCCGCCTTCTTGCCGCCCGGGGAAAAGGGTTGTCTCTCCACCCGTAGGTTTAGGTACCCGGACGGGACCAACCCGGGTCGTGCACCGCGACCTTGTCCGTTGTTTGATACTAGTCGCCGCACTGCTCGCCACGGGTGGGGCCGTGACCGGCGCGGTCGCTACCGCCTCTGTGACCGGCGCAGACGCCGTTGCCGGAGACGGACCGCCGGCCTCCGTACCCGGTGGCACCGAGGGGAAGACGGGCGCGGGTACCGCCACTGCGCGGACGAACGCCAGCGTCGTCGCCGTCTATCCGAACCCGGTCGCCGCCGACGACGCCGGCGAGTTCGTCGTCGTCGCGGTCCCGCCGGGAACCCATCTCGGCGCCCTCGCCATCGGCGACGGCGAGGCGCGCGTTCCGCTCCCGAACGTCACCGCGGGCGGACGGGTGACCCTCTCGACGCACCCGAACCGCACACGGCAGTTGCTCGACCGCCGCGTCTATCCGCTCTCCGACCGCATCCGGCTGGCCAACTCGGGCGAACGCGTCCGACTGTATCGCGGCGGGACGACCCTCGACAGTCTGGCATACGAACGGGCGCCCGCGGGCGACGTGCGCGTCCGCGACAGAAATCGTCCGTGGCGCGCGCTCGGCGCAACCGACAGGGAAGTCGTCACCGCCGCGGGCGGCCGCGTCACCGCCTACGTCCTCCCGGACGCGCCCGGCATGGCGGTCGACGTCCTCCGGTCGGCCGACGAGCGGATCCTGCTGGCGGCGTACACGCTCACCTCCGAACGCGTGGCGGATGCACTCGTCGCGGCCGCCCGCCGGGACGTGGACGTACGCGTCCTCGTCGAGGCGGCCCTGTCGGTGGAATGACCGGCCGGCAGGCCCGCCTGCTCGATCGCCTCACCCGCGCTGGCGTCGAGGTGCGCGCGCTGGGTGGTGACCGCGCCAGGTACCGGTACCACCACGCGAAATATGCGGTCGTCGACGACCGGGCCCTGGTGACGACGGAGAACTGGAAACCCGCCGGCGTCGGCGGCAACGGCAGCCGCGGCTGGGGCGTCGTCACCGGCCAGCCACGGATCGTCGAGGGGCTCGCAGAGACGTTCCGTGCGGACGCATCCTGGCACGACGCCCGCTCTTGGACCGACGTGCGCGACGACCGGACGTTCGCCGACGCCGAGCCCGCCACCGGCTCGTATCCCTCCCGGTTCGACCCCGCCCGCGTGCCGGTCGAGCGGACGCGCCTGCTCGTCGCACCGGACCACGCCGAGGCCGAGATCCGTGCGGTCATCCGGAGCGCCGAGGAGTCACTCGCAATCGAGCAGGTCACCCTGGGAGGGCGAAGCCAGCCGTTCGTCCGCGAAACGCTTTCGGCCGCCCGCCGCGGCGTGCGCGTGCGCGTCCTCCTGAGTGGCGCGTGGTACGTGCGCGAGGACAACGGACGCCTCGTGGCGTGGCTGAACGACCGCGCCGACGCCGAGGGACTGCCCCTGACCGCCCGCGTCGCCGACCCCGGCGACCGGTTCGAGAAGATCCACGCCAAGGGCGCCGTCGTCGACGGCGAGCGCGTCGTCCTGGGGAGCCTCAATTGGAAC
>JAHENO010000296.1 GCA_018609945.1 Haloarculaceae archaeon
CCGTCAGGGGCGTCGTGTTCCTCGGCGGCCTCCTGGAGGAACTCGAAGAGCAACACCGAGACCAGCGGCGTGTTCGTCGCCGGCTTTCCGACCACGGCGTTGCCGGCCGCCAGCGCCGGGCCGACCTTGTGAACCATCAGGTTCAGCGGGAAGTTGAACGGCGTGATGGCGGCGACGACGCCGAGCGGTTCGCGCTGGGTGAAGCAGTGATCCCTCGCGAACCCCTTCTGGGCGTCCATCGGGACGGACTCGCCGAACAGTCGCTTTGCCTGCTCCGCGGAGAGTTGCAGCGTCTGGACCGCCCGGTCGACCTCCGTGCGCGCCTCTGCGATGGGCTTTCCCTGTTCGCCGGTCAGTACCCGCGCGACGCGGTCGGCGTCCGCGTCTAACTTCTCCGCGGTCGTCCGTAGCAACTCGAAGCGCTCGTAGGCCGACAACGCCGCGGCCTCCTGTGCCCGGTCCGCAGCGGCGATGGCTGTACGGACCTGTTCGGCGTCTGCGAGCGGGACGGATCCCACGACACCCCCGTCGTACGGGTGGACGACGTCGGCTCGCTCCCCGGAATCGATCCATTCGCCGTCGATGAGCATCCGCTTGTCGAGACTGCCGGCTGTGTCGAGGCTCATGTTCCGTTTCCCGACCGAGACGATATTAACGTTCGGTTCCCGCGACCGGCGTCCCCTCCATCCAAAAATATAATACGTCGGTTACCGACTGGTGAGTATGGACCTGTCGGGAACCGTCGTGCCCATGGCCACGCCTGTCGAGTCCGACGGTCGCGGGGTCGACGAGGCCACCCTGCAGGAGTTCACGCGAACGCTCGTCGACGGGGGCGTCCACGGGCTCTTTCCCGGGAGTTCGATCGGTGAATTCCCGAGTCTGACCGACGACGAGATCCGGACCGTCATCGAGACCGTCGTCGAGGCGGCGGGCGAGCAGACGACTGTCATCGCGGGCTGTTGCGACACGAGCGTGGGTGACGTCCGCGCGCTTGTGCGGGCGGCCGCGGACGCCGGCGCTGACGCCGCCGTCGTCGTGACCCCGTACTACCTGGCGACCACCCAGCGGGGCCTCGTCAGGTTCTTCGAACGCGTGGCCGCGGACAGCCCGCTCCCGCTGTTGCTCTACAATATTCCGTCACTGACGGGCAACGAACTGGCCGTCGAGACGGTCGCGACACTCTCCGAGGTGGAGTCGATCGTCGGGCTGAAGGATACCTCCGGCGACCTCGTCTACCAGCACGACGTCATTCAGTCGACGCCGTCGTCGTTCGCCGTGTTCTCCGGAGCGACTGCCAGCGCCGCCGCGTCGCTCGACCTCGGCGCGGACGGCCTGATCGCGGGACCGGCGAACGTCTTCCCGTCGGAACTGGCGGCCCTCTACGAGGCTCACGCTCGCGGCGACAGGGCGACCGTCGCGGAACTCGTCGGGGACGTCGTCCTCCCGACGGTCAGTGCCTACGAGCGGATTCCGACCGCGGCGGCGATCAAGTACCTCGTCACGCTGGACCGCCTCGCCCTCGGCGATCCGCTGCCGCCGCTGGCCCCGCTGTCGGCGGGTGAGCGCGACCGGCTGGAGCGTCGCTACAGGACGGTCGCGGAGCGCATCGAGGCGACCGCGCGCCGACAGTGATCGGCCGGCGGCACGCGACAGTCAGGCCTTGCCGACGCCCGCGGTCATGCCCTCGACGATCTTCTTCTGGAAGACGAACATGAACAGGAGCAACGGGATCAGCGACATGAACACCGCTGCCGTGATCGTTCCCCAGGGGGAGTTGAACTGGCCGCCGAACAGCGCGATGCCCACGGTGATCGTTCGCTTGGAGTCCTGGGTCATGAACGTCAGCGCGAAGAGGAACTCGTTCCAGGCGTAGATGAACACGATGATGGCGGCCGTGGCCATCGCCGGCATCGACACCGGGAGGATGATCCGGAAGAGGACGCCGACCCGCGAGAGCCCGTCCATCAGCCCGGCCTCCTCGAGCGAGTCGGGCAGTTCCTTGAAGTACGCCTGGAAGATCCAGACGGCGAAGGGCATCTGGAACGCAGCGTACGGGAGGATGAGTCCGAGGTACTGGTTCAGCCCGAAGACCGCGCCGGCGGGCGTCCCCTGGAGGTTGATCGCGAGCCTGTACAGCGGAATGAGCCGGGAGATGAAGGGGAGCAACGCGGCAAAGAGGATGACCAGCAGGACGTGCAGTTTGTACTTGAACCGGAGCCGCGAGACCGCGTACCCGGCCATCGCACCCAGCACCACGTCGATGATCGCCGTGCTTGAAGCGACGATGAAGCTGTTCAGTAGGTAGGTGCCGACGGGCCGCTGTCCGAGTGCCGTGCGGTAGTTCTCCAGCGTGAGCGGGAACTGCTGTTCGACGCTGATCCCGCCCTCGAAGGAGACCGTGTAGGGGAGATACTCCTGGGGGAACACGAACAGTTCGGATGGCGGTTTCAGCGAACTCAGCAGGATCCAGAAGACCGGGAACATCGAGACGGCGACCATCGCGGCGATGGCGCCGTAGAAGCCGAACTTCTTGCCCACGTCCCAGAGGGCCACGTCCTCCAATTCGAGGTCGCGGGTGCGGTCGACGACGCCCACGTCAGCGCACCTCCGGTTCGTACAGCGTCCCGACGTAGATCAACGCGATGACGAGCGCGAGCAACGTGATCACCGTCGCGGCGGCCGACCCGAGCGCGAACCCACCGCCGGTCGGGCCCGGGTTGTTGTACGCCACCTGCTGGGTGTAGAGGACGAGCGTGGTCGTCGCCTCCCCCGGACCGCCGCCGGTCAGGCCGAACGGGAGCCCGAAGGCCTGGAAGGCCGGGAGCGTCCGGAAGATGAGCGCGACGAGGATCGTCGGTTTGAGCAGGGGCAGCGTGATGTCGCGGAACCGCCGCCACCGCGAGGCGCCGTCCATCCGTGCCGACTCGTAGAGGTGGTCGGGGATGCTGGACAGGCCGGCCAGCAGGATGAGCGCCACGAACGACGTCGTCTTCCAGATGGTGATGGCCGTCATCGAGTACAGCGCGATGTCGGGTTTCGAGAGGAACGGGAACGGCTGACTCAGGAGGCCGACTTTCACCAGGATATCGCTGATGACCCCGAATTCGGGGTTGAGCATCCAGGCCCAGATCTTCGCGTTGATCACCGTCGGCAACGCCCACGGGAACAGGATCGCAGCCTGCGCGAAGTACTTGCCCTTGAACTCCTTCTGGAGGAGCAGAGCCAGTCCCAGCCCGAACACCAGTTCGATCGGGACGCTGACGAACGTGTAAAAGAGGCTCACGCCCAGGGCGTTCCAGAAGCTCTCGCTCGAGAACAGTTTCAGGTAGTTCTCGACGCCGACGAACGCGGTCGTTTTCCCGGGCAGGTCGATGACGTAGCCGGTGTGCAGACTCGCCCAGACGGTGTCGACGATCGGATAGAACGACACCGCCAGCAGGAAGAGCATGACCGGCGTCAACAGGGCGACCGCCAGTTCCTCCTCGGTCAGTCTGACCTCGCGGTAGCGCTTGAGCCGACCGCGTAACCCTTCCTCGCCGAGGCGCGTCACTTCCCCCGCCTCGGTCCTCCCGTCAGCCATTGTTGTGCGGTGCTACCTCGTGGCACATAAAGCTGTCTGACCGCCCGATGTCCGTCCGCCTCGCCCCCGTCGAGACGGAGAACGGCGGCAGCGAGAGTGGGGCCGTGCCCTCAATCGTTCGACCCTAGTTGATTTCGCTGTCGATCTCGGCCTGGGCGTCGTCGAGGGCTTCCTGGGGCGTCTTCTGCTGGGTGAGTGCGTTGTTGCACTGCGTGTACACGATGTTCGACCACTGGGAGTACTGGGCCGTCGCCGGTCGGGCGCTCGTCTGCTGGAGGATCTCGGCGAACCGATCCAGGAACGCGGGCTTGTCGTTGTCGCTGTCCGCCCAGTAGCCGTCGTCGTACAGTTCCTCGCGCACGGGGAGCCTGCTACGTCCCGCGGCCAGCTGTTCCTGGGCCTGCGGGCTTCCGACGTAGTTTGCCAGTGCCTGCGCGGCCTCGACGTTCTCGGAGAAACCGTTGATGAACAGGCTCCAGCCGCCCAGACAGGAGTTGTTGGCGTCCTGGTGGCCCTCGGCCTTGGGCATCGTCGTCACGGCGAACTTGTCGGTGACCGGCGTATTGTCCTGGAACAGCGAGTAGGCGTACGGCCAGTTTCGCATGAAGATCGTGTTGCCCTGCTGGAAGGTCTGGCGGTTCCCGTCAGTCCCGCTGGAGGGGATCGACTCGGGCGTGATCTCGTGTTCGTAGATCAGGTCGACGGCGTGCTGGAGCGCCTGGACTCCCTCGTCGGTGTTGACGACCAGGTCGCCGTTGTCGGCACGCACCGAACCGCCCATCCCCCACAGCCAGTTGAGCCACATGATCGTCAGCCCCTCGTTGGCGCCACCCTGCCAGATGTAGCCGTTGAGGTCCTCGCTGACCTCTGCTTTGACGTCCTGGGCGATATTGACCAGTTCCATGTACGTCGACGGGGGTTCGTCGTAGCCGGCCTGCTCCAGCAGGTCCGTCCGGTAGTAGAGGCCGTTGGCGTCGGTGAACATCGGCATCCCGTACAACTCACCGTCGATGGTCGCAGCTTCGACGGGCGTCGACAGCATCGCGTCCGTCCGCCCCTGGGGGTCGTCGACCGGCGCGGCCCAGCCCGCGCTGACGAACTCGGCCGGCCAGATGACGTCCATCATCCCGACGTCGAACTCGCCGGACTGTGCCGCGAACTGGTTGACGTAGTACTCCCGCGTGGAACTCGACTCCGCGGGCGTCGCCTGCACCTCCAGGGTGGCGTCGTGCATCCCCTCGTAGGCCTGTTTGAAGTCGTTTGCCGACGGCTCGAACGACGCGATGTGCACGAACGTGATCGATCCGGAGACCGATCCCCCGTCGCCTCCATCGCCGCCGTCGCCACCACCGTCACCATCGCCACCGTCACCGCCGTCGCTGCCGTCGCTGCCGTCGCTGCCGTCGCTGCCGTCGCCACCGTCGCCGCTGTTGCCACCACATCCAGCGAGTAACAGACTGCTGCTCGCTGCGATTCCCTGTAGGATTCGACGCCGTCTCATGGGACTGCCTTCCCGAGGCATGTTCGGCCTCTACAGTCATCTGATTAATATAATTTTCTATTATTCCAGGACATATTCGATCACTCGTGCAACGGACGGACGGGTCGGACGGGATGGCAACGGAGTCGTTCACCGGCCATGGGCGACGAGTGTCGGGGCGAACAGAGGTCACTCCGTGTCAGCCAGCCCGGTGACGCGGTCCCAGACGTCGTCGTCGACCGAGATCCGGTCGGCGTCGGCCCTGGAGGCGGACGCTTCGCCGGGCAGTCGGATCTCGTCGTGCCCGGCCGCCGTCCGCCCGTCTTTCAGGTCGGCGAGGAACGCGTTCGCCCGCCCGAGGAACTCCTCGCCGCCGAGGGCGACGGGATCGAGAGCCAGGAAGAGGTCGCCCTTCGTGCACTCCTCGGTCGTGTGGTAGGTGCCGGTCACGTTCTCGCCCATGGCCGCGCCGACCAAGCCACCGGCCATGACTTCGACGGCGATCGCGAGGCCGGAGCCTTTCGGACCGCCGAACGGGCGGATCGTCCCCTCGAGCGCCGCGGCTGGATCACGCGTGGGTTCGCCGTCGGCGTCGAGTGCGACCCCCTCCGGGAGTCGTTCGCCGTTCTCCCTGGCTCGCAGGACCGTTCCCCTGGCGATGGCCGAGGTAGACATGTCCAGGTTGAACGGCGGGTCCGTCGGGAGTCCGATCGCGATAGGGTTGGTTCCGAGGACGGGATCGGCCCCGCCGTGGGGCGGCATGGCGGGTTCGGTGTTCGTCATCGCGACACCGACGTAGCCAGCGTCGCGGAGGACATCGGTGTAGTACCCGAGCATCCCGAGGTGGTTCGAGTCGTGGACGCCGACGGCCCCGACGCCGTGGGCGTCGGCCCGGGCCATCGCCTCCCCGACGGCCTCCTGTGCCACGACCGGGCCGAGCCGGGATCCCCCGCTGATGGTCGCGGCCGCACCGGCGTCGCGGACGACCTGGACGTCGCCGGCGGGGTCGACGTTCCCGTGTTCGATCCCCCGGACGAACCGCTCCAGGCGCAACAGGCCGTGGGAGTGCTTCCCGCGAGCGTCCGCGCTGACGAGCACCTCGGCGGTCAGGTCCGCGTCGGCCGGCGCGATGCCGTGCCGCTCGAAGGCCGCGGCCGCGACCGCCTCGGCACGCTCGCGGTCGACGGCCGTCATGTCGAGGGACCGATGCGGTGGATGGCGAACTGGCTCTCGCCCAGCACCTCGCTCAGCGTCTGCTTCCCGTCGGCGACGTCGGTGACCTCGTTCCAGAGCTGGTCGGTGGCCCACTCGACGTCCCGGTCGCCGACCAGCGCCTCGCTGACGTCCACGTCGGTTTCCTCGGGCACGCGCTCGCGGCTGTGTGGGTTGCCGGTGATCTTGATCGTCGGCATGACGGCGTTCGAGAGCGTGTGTCCCTGCCCGGTCGAGATGACCATGAAGTGGGCACCCCCGGCGCCGATGCCGGTCACCGACTCGGCCCCGTGGCCCGGCGTGTCCATGATGTACATGCCCGGATCCGCGGGGATCTTCTCGCTATAGTCGATCAGATCCTGGATCGGGCCGCTGCCGGACTTGACGAGCGCGCCCAGGGACTTCTCCTCGATGGTGGTCAGGCCGCCGTCCATGTTGTCCGGCGTCGGCTGTGCGCCCCGCACGTCGTAGCCGGTCGCCTGCAGACGCTCGTCCCAGTACTCGACGCGATCGAGGATCTTCTCCCGGACCTCGTCGCTGACGGCGCGGTCGGCGAGGTCGTGTTCGCCGCCGAAGAACTCCGGCGTCTCCGCGAAGACGCCACGACCCCCGTGGTCGTCGATCAGCCGCCAGACGGCCCCGGCCGTGGCCTTGTGCTGGCACAGCCCCGACGTCGTGTCGGAGGTGGCGCAGTTGATCCCGAAGATCAGCTCCGACATGTCCGCGGGGACGCGCCGCTGGGCGCTCGCGTCCTGGACCATCTCCTGGGCGGCGTCGACTGTCGCGTCCAGCGCGTTCATGACCCCCTTCTCGCGGTGGATGTTGACGGATGCGCTCGGGCGGCCGGTGTCGGCGACGTCCGCGGCGAGCTCGTCGCCGTCGACGATCTCGCCCGCGTGGGCGACGACGACCGCACCGTAGGTGTTGGGATGGGTCGCGTAGCCCAGGAGCGTCCGGTAGGTCTGGAACACGTCGGGTTTCGTCTGGCACCGACCCAGGGGGTGGGTGAGCGGGATCGCGTCGTCGACGATGTCGGCGGCTCGCTGTACCGTGTCGTTGGCGTAGGGTGCCGTCGAGAGGATGACGACGTGGTTGCGGATGCCGACGCTGCCGTCCGCACGCTCGTAGCCGAGGAACTCGCTCATGCGGTCGCCCCCTTCTCGGCGAGGTCGCCGCGGCCGTAGTTGGACTCGACGTTGTGGACGTGGACCCACTCGCCCGGGTCGATGTCCTCGGTGGCGTTGCCGATGCTCTTGCCGTACTTCCGGACCGTTTCGCCGGCGGGGATCGGCTCGATGGCGAGTTTGTGCCCGAACGCGATGTCCTCCAGGACGTCGACGGTGACCGTCTCCTCACCGACGGCGACGGTGACCGTCTCCCCCGCGTCGACTTCCCGCAGGGCCGTCGCGACGTTGTCCTCCGGTTCGACGACTTCCAGGTGGTAGTCCGTCATGCACCGTCCCAGACTGGGGGGATCCACTAATCGTTTACTGTTGCCCGGGGTGGCGGTCACAACAGGGCCCGCACCGCCAGGAACGCGAGCGTCGTCACGGTCAGAAAGTGAGCGAGCACGACCGCGACCGGACGCGCGCCCGCCACACCGAGGCCGCGCGGGTTCAGTTTGACACCGAGGCCGACGAACGCGAGCGTGAACAGCCAGTCGCCGACAGTCGAGACAGCACCCCTGGCCGCGGCGTCGAGAACGCCGGCGTTTGCCAGCACCGCAACGACGAAGAAGCCGACGAGGAACTTGGGAAAGCGGGTCCAGACCTCCGTGGCGTCGGTTCGCCCGCCGTCCGCGTAGGACAGGGCGTACGCGACCGCGACCACGCCGATGAACGCGTTCCGGACCAGTTTCGTGACGGTCGCCCACTGACCCGCGGTCTCGGAGACGGCAAACCCCGCCGCCGCGGCGGGACCGGTACTGAACAGGCTCAGTCCGACCCACACGCCGAAGACGCGGTCGGGCAGACCGAGGACGGCACCGACGAGGGGAAAGGTAACCAGCGTCGCGGCATCGAACAGCAACACCGTCCCGACGGCGTAGGCGACGGCGGCCTCGTCGCTGTCGATGCTGCTCGCGACGGCCAGCACCGCCGAGACGCCACAGACGCTGGCGCCTGCGGCGAGCAACGGCCGGGTTTGGTCACCCACACTCGCAAGGCGCCCGGCGACTTCGCCGAACCCGACCCCGAGGGCGATCACGGCGACCGCGAGTCCGGCGACGGCTGGCCCGGCTCCGACCAGCTGTTCGACCGTCAGGCTCGCCCCGAGCAACACGACGCCAGTCTCCAGCAGGAGCTTGTACCGATCGACCCCCGGCTCGACGTAGTCGGGGAGCGAGAGTACCGTCCCCAGCACGACCCCGCACCCAACGGCCACCACGAGCGGATCGACCGGCGTCGCCCCGCCGACGGCCCGCGCGAGGACGCCCGCGACGGCGAGCACCGCCAGTCCCGGGAGGAGGCGTCCGACACTGTCCGTCATCAAACGGTTCCGAGCGCGATGACGAGCACGATTGCGAGGCCGAGGAGCGTCGCCCTCCAGCCCCTGTCGGCGCCAGCGAGCCGGTTCAACGCCGCCCGACACCAGTCGGTTGTCCGGTCCGGCAGACGCATATACTCAGTCGCCGGCGCGTGCCCTGTTAAACCTGTCCTCTCTCGTTGACCACGTGTTCCGGCTCCTCGCCGGTCAGGACGGTCCGGACGGCCTCGGCCGCGCGTCGCCGTCGCTCGGCGTTGGACTCCTCCGAGTACCACGCGACGTGTGGCGTAACGAGGACGTGCGGGTGGTCCCGGAGAGGCTGGTCGGACGCCGGCGGTTCCTCGGGAAAGACGTCGAGTCCGGCACCCGCAACCTCGCCAGCCTCGAGTGCCGCGTGTAGATCCTCGGTGTCGACGATCGCCCCCCGGGCGACGTTGACGAGTACCGCTCCCTCGCGCATCCGGTCGAACGCGTCGGCGTCGAACAGCCCGCGGGTCCCGTCGGTCAGCGGCGAGTGCACCGTCACGGCGTCCGACCGCGCCAGCAGTGCCTCGAAGGGGACCTTCTCGACGCCGTGGCCGGCCATCTCATCGTCGCCGACGAACGGGTCGGAGGCGACCACCTCGTCGACCATCGGGACGAGCCGTTCGGCGACGGTCCGGCCGATGGCGCCGAAGCCGACGATCCCGGCCGTGAGCGTCGAGAGGCGGTGCATCGGCGGGGCAGCCTCGCGGTCCCACCCGCCCGCAGCGATCGATCGCTGATACTGTGGCAGGCCACGGAGGAGTCCCAAAAGGAGCGTCACGGCGTGGGTGGCGACCTCTTCGAGACAGTAGTCGGGCACGTTGGTCACGTAGATCCCCCGGTCGGTCGCCGCCTCCAGGTCGACGTTGTCGACCCCGACGCCGTACCGGGCGACGATCCGGCAGTCCCCCGCGGCCTCGATGTCCGCGGCGTCGAGGTCGTACCGCAGGTTCAACACGCCGTCGGCCTCCCGGAGCGCGTCCCGTACCGCTTTCTCGTCGGGTGCGCCGCCGACATCGTCGGCAAGTGCGGTCACGTCCGCGACGCCGTCGAGCACCTCCCGCTCGATTGAGAGGTCGTCGAAGTCGTGGTCGGTCACCACGACGGTGTACTCGGCCATACGCGACGCGCGGGCGGGCGGCGCAAAAGGGTAGCGAAGGCCACCCGGAGGGAGACTCGACGACCCTCGAACAGCACGCGAACGCCTCCAGCGGTGAGCGCGACCGGCGCGGGACTAGAGCACCATCTCGGAGCCGTCGGTGAGGTACTCGGCGACCAGGTCCCGGTTCAGTTCGACCCCCAGCCCCGGCCCCTCGGGCACCCGGATCGCCCCTTCCTCGAGAATTGGGTCGTCGCTGGCAACGCGCTCGCACATCTCGTTCCACCAGGGGACGTCGCGTGCGTGCCACTCCATGCACAGGAAGTTCGGGATGGCCGCCGACACGTGCGCGCCGGCGACAGTGCCCAGCGGGCTGGAGATGTTGTGGGACGCGATGGGGACGCCGTAGAGATCACAGACCGTCGCGATGTCCACGAACTCGCCCAGGCCGCCACACTTGTTGACGTCGGGGGCAGCGATATCGAACACCCCCGTTCGCGCGGCCCTGTTGAACTGGTCGGTTCCGACGAGGTTCTCGCCGGTGAGTACGGGCACGTCGAGTGCCTCGGTGACCCGTCGCTGGGCCTCGAACTTCTCCGGCGGCACGGGATCTTCGAGCCACGCCAGGTCGTACGGTTCGAGTTCCCTCCCGAGGCGGATGGCCGTCTCGACGGTGAAGTTCCAGTGGAGGTCCATCCCCAGGTCGACGTCGTAACCGATCTCGTCGCGGACTGCCCCGACGAGGCGGACCTTGTGGTCGATGGCCGCGTTGTCCATGCGGCGGTTTGCCTCGTCGTACTCGGCGTGTGTCGGGACGTCGAGGTCGAACTTCAGGGCGTCGAACCCCTCGTCGACCACCTCGCGTGCGGCACGGGCGTACGAGTCCGGCGTGTACACCTCCTCTGGGTCGTACTCGTCTGCCTCGCCCAGCGACTCGCCGCCGTGGGTGTCACAGTAGATCCTGATCTCGTCGCGGTACTTGCCGCCGAGCAACTCGTAGACCGGGACGTCCAGCACCTTGCCCTTGATGTCGTGACAGGCGGTCTCGATGGCGGTGAAGGCGGCCTGCCCGATCCGGCCACAGCCGGTGTAGCGCTGTTCGAGCAATTCCCGGATCCGGCTCGTGTCCAGCGGATTCTCGCCCTCGAGGTCGACGGACATCCGCGCGGCCATGTCGAGGGCGGCCTCGGCCCGGAACGTCTCACCCAGGCCGTAGACGCCGGCGTCGGTCTCGAGTTTGACGATGCCCCAGGTGAAGTTGCCCGCGACGGCCATCGTCCGGACGTCCGTGATGGCGATGTCGCGCTCCGGCGGCCGGTTCTGTTCGGTCATCCCCATGTCCCGCCAGGGCACGCCCCCGCCCTGGGGGATCCGGTAGTCTGGTTCGTCGTCCATCGTGTGTGGCCACATGCAAGCCGGGGTTAAAGATTCCGGGGACCCGTCCGCTACCGCGTGGATTTATTACCCGGAGCGTTCCATCCTTCGAGAATGACGACGGGACACGTGACCGTGACGACCGTGGACTCCTACCGGGTCGAGGACCGGCTGGTGACCTTCGAGTGTACCACCGAATCGAGCGTGGAACGGCTGACCGACCAGCCCTGGACGGTCCCGGTGAGCCTGGAGTTTTTCGGTCCCGCGACCTTCCGCTTCGAACTCCAGGCCAACCCGGAAGCCAGGGAGCGCCATCCGGCCGAGGGGGGGCGGGAACGGTATCCGGACCTCGACCCCGAAGCCATCTCCGAGCCCGTCGACCTCTCGGTGACGGAAGCGGAGGGGACAGTCGTCGTCGAGACCGGCGCGGTCACGGTCCACGTGCGTACCGATCCCTGGGACTTCCGCGTCGAGCGCGACGGCGAGGTCCTCTTCGCCGAGGAGCGGGAGCTGTACGACGTGCGCGGGAACGACCGCACGCCGCCGCTCGGCTTCGAACTGGAGGAGATCAACGAGGGGCCACACCGGGTCGCGGAGACGCGGACGGCCTTCCGGCTCCAGCCCGAGGAGCGCGTCTACGGGCTGGGCGAGCAGTTCACCGGCTTCGACCGCCGCGGGCGGACCTTCGACCTCTGGCACGTCGAGCCGCTCGGCACCCAGACCCAGCACGCGTACAAGAACATCCCGTTTCACCTCTCGACTGCCGGGTACGGGATGCTCGTCGACACGACCAGCCGCGTCCACTACGACCTGGGTCACTCAACGACGGCGACCGGCGTCGTCTCGGTCGCGGACGACCGGTTCAGCTGCGTGTTCTTCTGCGAGGACTCGTTCACCGACATCCTCGAGACCTACACCGGCCTGACCGGCCGGCCCGACCGCCCGCCGAAGTGGAGTTTCGGGCTCTGGATGTCGCGGCTCGGCTACGAGTCCCGGGAGGAACTCGAGGGGGTCGCCGAGCGCCTCCGCGAGGAGGACATCCCGGCGGACGTGATCCACCTCGATCCGTTCTGGATGCGGGACGAGCACGCGTGTGACCTGGTGTGGGACCGCGAGCAGTTTCCCGACCCCGAGGGCATGATCGAGGACCTCCACGACCGGCACTTCCGGCTCTCGCTGTGGGAACACCCGCACGTGCCCGTCGGCACCGACGCCTTCGAGACCGGGCGCGCGGAGGGGTACTTCGTGAACGACGGCACCGGCAAACCCTACGTGATGGACCGGACCTGTCAGGGGGCCTACCGTGGCGCGCTCGTGGACTTCAGCGATCCGGACGCGACGGAGTGGTGGCAGGAGAAACACCGCGACCTGCTGGCGATGGGCGTCGACGTGTTCAAGACCGACTACGGGGAGTACGTCCCGGCGGACGCCGTCTTCGACAACGGTCGCTCCGGGCAGTCCATGCACAACCTCTACCCGTACCTCTACAACGAGGCAGTCTACGAGGTCACCCGCGACGTCCACGGCGAGGACGGACTGGTGTGGGGCCGGTCGGCCTGGATCGGCAGCCAGCGGTTTCCAGTCCACTGGGGGGGCGATCCACACCCGTCCGAGAGCGGCATGGCGGCCGCACTCCGGGGCGGCCTCTCGGCGTCGCTGTCGGGCATCGCGTTCTGGAGTCACGACATCGGGGGCTTCCGGGGAACGCCGTCGCCGGAGTTGTACGTCCGCTGGGCGCAGTTCGGCCTGCTGTCGAGCCACGCGCGCTGTCACGGGACGACGCCCCGGGAACCCTGGGCGTTCGGCGAGGCGGCGACCGACCAGTTCCGGACGTACGCCGAGCTACGGTACAGCCTGTTGCCCTACATCTACACGTACGCCGAAGTCGCCGCACGCACCGGCCTGCCGGTCGTCCGTCCGCTCGTCTTGGAGTACCAGGACGACCCTGCCGTCCGACAGCTCGATACCCAGTACCTGCTGGGCGAGGACCTCCTCGTCGTTCCGGTCTTCGCCGGCAGCGGGACCCGGTCGGTCTACCTCCCTGCCGGCGAGTGGGTCGACTACTGGACCGGTGACCGATACGAGAGCGAACAGACGGTGTATCGGGAGGTCGACCTGGGGACCCTGCCGCTGTTCGTCCGTGCCGGCAGCGTGATTCCGCGGCGAGACCCCACCCGGCACGTCCAGCCGGGAACCCCGGACGAACTGACGCTCCGGGCGAGACTGGCCGATGGGGAGGCGCGCGGCCGGTTCTTCGACGAGGACCGCGACGAACTCGTGCGGGTCCGCGTCGACGCCTCCCGGACGGGCGTCGACGTCGACCTCCCGACGCTGGCCAGCGACCGCGTCGTGGTGGAAGTGGAGGGCGTCGACCAGCCCGACGCCGTCCGCGTCAACGGTGACCGACTCGACCGCTCGGACGACCCGGAACCGGGGGACTGGGCGCTGATGGACGGCACGGTCGTCGCCGTGGTCTGAGCGCGGCCGGTCCATCGGGTATGGCGTCACCACATCGGTCGCTCGCCGTCAGGTCGACCCGGCGGAGATGTGTGGCCCGCCGCGGGCGACTCGTCGCAGTCGATGACGATGGGATTTAAGAGCCCGGCGGGAATATGAGGTACAACCGAGACATGGGCGAACTCAGGCTCGACGAGCTAACCAAAATCTTCGACGATCGCGGCACGGAAGTCGTGGCCGTCGACGAACTGGACCTCACGGTACGCGACGGCGAGTTCCTCGTGCTCGTGGGTCCGTCGGGATGTGGGAAATCGACCACGCTCAGGTGTATCGCGGGACTCGAACGGGTGACGACCGGCCGCATACGGCTGGACGGGCGCGACATCACGGACGCGAAACCCAAGGAACGGGACATGGCGATGGTGTTCCAGAATTACGCGCTGTACCCGCACATGACCGTCAGGAAGAACATCGGGTACGGCCTGAAGATCACGACGGATCTCTCGAAGGACGAGATCCGGGAGCGCGTCGAGTCGACGGCAGAACTGCTCGAGATCGACGAACTCCTCGACAAGAAGCCGAAGGAACTGTCGGGTGGGCAACAACAGCGCGTGGCGCTCGGACGGGCGATCATCCGCGAGCCCGAGGTGTTCCTGATGGACGAGCCCCTGTCCAACCTGGACGCCAAGCTCCGGACGCAGATGCGGACGGAGATCCAGCAACTCCAGCAGGAGATGAACGTCACCACGATCTACGTCACCCACGACCAGACCGAGGCGATGACGATGGGGGACCGCATCGCCATCCTCGACGCTGGCGAACTCCAGCAAGTCGGGACGCCCCTCGAGTGTTACCACAGCCCGGAAAACCGGTTCGTGGCCGGGTTCATCGGATCTCCGAGCATGAATTTCATGGAAACGCGGCGGGACGGGACGTCCCTCGTCCACGACGCCTTCGAGTACGACCTCTCGGAGAGGACTGCCGATCGGCTGCCGGTCGGCACGGACCGACTGACGCTGGGCATCAGGCCGGAACACATCGAACTCGCGGAGCGATCCGACCGTAACGCCGTTGCGACCGACGTCAGCGTGGTCGAACCGATGGGGGAGGTCACGTACGTCTACGTCGAGATCGGCGACACGACCTACACCGTCAGCGTCGACGGTGAGACCAGAATCGACGCCGGCGACGAGATCGCAGTCGCATTCCCCGAGGAGAAGATCCACCTCTTCGACGAGGGCGGTGCGGCACTCAAAAACAGCGACGTGACCGAGAGAGCCCCGCCCCAACAGCGGCCCTGACCACCGTGGGACGCGCGTTTGGCCCTCGCAAACAATTAAGTCCCCGGGGGCTAACTAGTGGGCATGGACACCCAGGACACGTCCCCCGGACGGCGGATCCAGGCAGTCCAGACGTCCTGTGAGATACTCGACGCCCTCCGGAACATGGAGGGTGCGGGCGTCTCGGAACTGGCTGCCGAGACGGGCTACTCGAAGGCGACGGTCCACAGCCACCTGGCGACGCTTGCCGACAACGAGTTCGTCGTCAAGCGCGGCGACACCTACGAGGTGAGTCTCAAGTTCGTCGACTTCAGCGAGTACACGAAGCAGAACGTCGCTATATACGAGTTGGCCAAACAGGAAGTGAAAAAACTGACCGCAGAGACGGGGGAGGTCTGTCAGTTCATGGTCGAAGAGCACGGCCAGGGCGTCTACCTCCACAAGTTCCGCGGCGAAAACGCGATCCACACTGCCTCCTACACGGGCGACAGGAAAGACCTTCACTGTACAGCGCTGGGGAAAGCGATCCTCTCGCAACTCCCTCACGAGCGGGTAGAGGAGATCATCGATCGGCGCGGACTCACGAAGCACACGCCAAACACCATCACGTCACGGGAGCGACTGTACGAAGAACTCGAGACCATCCGCGAACAGAACGTCGCGTTCGACGACGAGGAGACGCTGGAAGGGCTGCGGTGTGTCGCAGCCCCGACAACCGACAGGGAGAGCAATACCTACGGCGCCATAAGCACGTCCGGACCGACCAGCCGGTTCAAGGGCGACCGGTTCCGGGAGGAACTCGCGGACGCGGTTCGGAGCGCCGCCAACGTCATCGAAGTGAACGCGACACAGGTTCGGCGTTAGCCTCTCGCAAACGCCGGCGCCAACGCTGGCGGCCACTGGAGACTGTACAGTTCGCCAGAACTCCCCACGGCTCCCCTCTCTGCTCTCCCAGTTCGATTGTACTCGCGTTTGGGCTGGCCAAACAACACCGGCCGTCACTATCCGGTTTTTCGCATCGATCGCGAGTGGGAATCGGGCTACCGAGCGTAGAATCGAGGGGCGTTCGACGTGTTTTCGTCCGTTTCCATTCCACTCGCCCGGTGGCTGCGGAGGCGGGACGCCGATAGTGCGAAGGAGAAGCGTCCTCGACAACGCTATCCGCGTTTTGTCCTCGCAAATAGCGGTCTGGTCGTTCTGTCTGGCGACCAATTACATCTATATTATTGTAACAATCCCTGCCTGGACTCGAGCAAGAGCGGGTCATTTGTTGCGGAGGCTCCAGGAAGGGCGGAGGCTCCAGGAAGGAATCAAACCATGGAAATACAACAATCTAATACTATATATTATTCTTATAAAAATATTTAATTAGATCCGAAATCATATCTTTTCATCCGTATTTAGCTTCTGAAATGCTATTTTCCGCTGTCCTCGCGTACGATACGTATTATTTAAAATCTATAATACTATTCATAGAACATAATAGGATAATAATAATATCAGGGCCGAACCCGGGACAGCATGAAACCACCGAGTCCCGATATGCCTCATAATGACTGCTGTAGCTATTTTTCAGGTCGACTGCACGACATCGTGCGGTCGACTCGATAATGAACTACAGCAGTCATTATCAGTCGGTGTCGGTGGCGGCAGTCGTGACTGCTCTGCCGTCGTGTGTCACCGCGACCGTCCCGGGAAGCCCGCCCGAGAACGTCACGCGGACGCGGTAGTCGATTTCGACGAGTGCTTCCGTACACGCGTCGCCGGCGTCCTCGCGGTCTGTCGTCGCGATGGCGACGGACAGCGTATCCGCCCCGGCGTCGTACTCGGCTGTGTCCAGAGTGGCTGTCTTGCAGCCGTCGGATCCCCAGATGGTGCCGGTCACGACGACGGCGTCATCTTCGACGGTGACCGTCGCCTCGTCGACCTCCTGCCCGCTGACGATGTCCCGGACAGAAAGCGTCGCCTCCTCGATTGCCGGCGGTGTCGGCGTCGGCGTCTGTGTCGGTGAGGACGTTCCTGGTGACCCGCCGTCACCGGAACCGCCGTCGCCGGCACAGCCAGCTAACCCAAGGGGCGAGAGCGTGGCAGCCATCCCGAGGAAGGTTCGTCTGTGCATGGAGTCTGTAGGAGTGGATTCCCGAAACTCTTTGTGGGGGGTCAAACAGGGCTGTGGGTCACCGCTCGACGGACCAGTCGCCGTCCTCGTCGACCGTCACGACGGCGTCGAGCAATCCCTCGAGGGTGGCCAGCGTCTCCCGGTCGTGGGCGTCGGGGTCGACGTGGTAGTGGCCGACCGCGCCGGCGCTTTCGACACGGTCGGTGACGACGTGCGGGAATCGAAACGCCTGCTGGAGGTCGGTATGCTCGAGCAACGCGGTGAGGCTGTCGAAACAGACGGCTGTGCCGGCCTCGCCGGAGGCATCCAGCGTCGAGAGGAGGTCGCTCAGTTCTATCCCGACGCTGGCGAGGTCGGCAGGCGTCGCCACGCTGTGAGTGGTCGAGACCGCCCCGTCGACGCTGCCCTCGGTTTCACTCCGGTGCCGTCACCGGTCGCAGCCACCACCCCGGAATCGAAATCCCTTTCACCGGTAGCC
>JAHENO010000297.1 GCA_018609945.1 Haloarculaceae archaeon
AGTTCGTCGATCGCCTCGGGGTTCTCGATACTCGAGAGGTCACCGAGGTCCTCGTCGGTGTGGACGCCCTGGATGATGCGCCGGACGATCTTTCCGCTCTGTGTCTTGGGGAACTCGTCGACGAACAGCACCTCGCGCGGGCGGAACGGCCTGCCGAGTTCCGCCCCGACCTGCTCGCGGAGGTCCTCCCGCAGCCGCTCGCTCTCCTCGTAGCCCGCATTCAGGATGACGTACGCGACCACGGCGGTGCCGGTGGTGTCGTCGGGCGCGCCGATGGCCGCCGCGGCGTTGACCGCCTCGTGTTCGATGAGCGTGCTCTCGACCTCTGCGGGGCCGACCTTCCGCCCGGCGACGTTGAGCACGTCGTCCGAGCGCCCGTGGAGGAACCAGAAGCCGTCCTCGTCCTTCTGTGCCCAGTCGCCGTGGTCCCACATGTCCTCGAACCGCGACCAGTACTCCTCGAGATAGCGCTCGTCACCGCTCCACAGCGACCGCGTCATCGACGGACAGGACGATTTCGCGACCAGGTATCCCTGTTCGTTCTCGTCGGCGATCGAATCGCCGGTCGCGTCGACGATGTCGACGTCCATCCCGAGAGCCGGCCCGCCCAGCGTCCCCGGCTTCAGCGAGTGGATCGGCAGCGGCTGGAGGAAACAGCCGAAGATTTCGGTGCCCCCCGAGATGTTCATTATCGGCGCCTCCCCCCGACCCACGTTCTCGTGGAACCACAGCCAGGATTCGGGGTCCCAGGGTTCGCCCGTCGAACCGAGCAGTCGGAGCGACGAGAGGTCGTGTCCTTCCAGCCACTCGTCACCTTCCTTCCGGAGCGCCCGGATCGCAGTGGGAGAGATGCCGAAGACGGTGATGCCGTGGCGGTCGATCATCTCCCAGAAGCGGTCCGGCTGTGGGTGGTCGGGTGCGCCCTCGTACATGAAGACCGTCCCGCCGAAGGCGTGGTTCCCGATCAGGGTCCAGGGCCCCATCATCCAGCCGATGTCGGACACCCAGAAGAACCGGTCCGAGGGCCGGTGGTCGAACGCGAAGTAGATTTCCTTCGCTGGCTGGAGAAGCCCGCCGGCGTGGGAGTGGACGATGCCCTTGGGCTTGCCGGTCGTCCCCGAGGAGTACAGCAACATCGACTCCTGTCCCGAGGGGAGCGATTTCGTCTCGTAGCTGTCGGCCTGTGTCTCGACGGCGTCGTCCCACCACTCGTCGCGCTCGGCGTTCCAGGGGATGTCGTCCCCGTCGGAACCGAGGCGGTCGTAGACGACGGTGTGCTCGACGTGGCCGGCCTGCTCGATGGCCTCGTCGGCCGACTCCTTCAGGCGGATCTCCGAGCCCCGACGGTAGAAGCCATCGCCCGTGAACAGAACCGAGCACTCGGCGTCGGCGATGCGCGTGGCGGTGGCGTCGACGCCGAAGCCCGAGAAGATCGGCACCGCGATGGCACCCACCTTGAAACAGCCATAGAGGATCGAGATCACCTCTGGGACCATCGGCATGTACAGGCCGACGGTGTCGCCCGTCTCGATGCCCCGCTCTTCCAGCGCGGTGGCGACCTTGTTCGTCTGCCGGTGGAGTTCGTGGTATGTCACCTCCCGGACGCCGCCGGGTTCGCCCTCCCAGATGCAGGCGATCCTGTTGCGGTTCGGGGAGTCCGCCTGCGCGTGGCGGTCCACCGTGTTGTGGGCGATGTTGAGCCGCCCGCCGACGTACCAGTCGGTGAACTGTGGCCCGTCGCTCGCGTCCCGAACCTGGTCGTAGTCCGCGTCGAATTCCAGGCCGAGGTGGTCGACGACCGCGTCCCAGAACCAGTCCAGCCCCGACGCCTCCACCCCGTCGAGATCGCGGACGGTTCGCTCGTGCAGCGTCTCGAAGTCGTCGATGCCGTACTCCTGCATGAACTCGTAGACGTTGCTCCCCTCGACGAACGCCTCGGCGGGTTCGTAGACGACCTCGCCTGTTCCCTCGGGTGACTCGGACATGCTCGTTCGGGATAACGTCGACCCCCACCAAAGTAGTTGCGCGGCCAGGTTCTCCACCGACCAATCCAGGGACCGAAAACAGATACAACGGTCCGTGTCAGTCGCCGCTGATAGAGGGGACCGTCACCGTCTCCCCACCCACTGCGGCTCGATCCCCGAGTGGCGTCCAGCTCCCCTCCTCCTCGTAGCGAAGCGCGCGATGGTCCCGCTGGGGATCGATCACCGTCAGCGAGAGCCAGTCGTTGTCCAGGAGGGTCCGCATCTCGTCGTGCTCGGCGAGTACTTCGGCGACGCGCTCGACCGGTGCGTGGATCACCGTCGAGAGGCGAAGCGGCTGGTGGTAGCGCTCGTCGTCCTCGCTCAGCAGGGACTGGAGCGGCAGACCGGTCATCAGGTCGCCGCCGTTGCCCTGGTAGACGCCCACGTTCCCGACGGGGTTGTGGGTCACCTTCGAGCCGCTGCCGTAGACAGCGTTGTCGACCGTCGCGAAGTAGTACTGCGTGTTGATCCACTGGGTGACGACCATCGGACCGGCCATGATCGCTTCGAGCGCGTCTCCGTCCGGGTCGGTCCTCCAGTCGTAGGAGTGCAGGAACGACCGGCCATCGAGGTCCAGTCCCTCGGTGAGCGACCGGGGCCCGACGACGAATCCAGCGTTGCCGGCCAGTCCCCACTCGGGGCGCGTCTCCGCCCAGTCGGCCGCACGCCGTTCGGTCTCGCGGACGCCCGACCGTGCGTCGGCGCCCATGTCGCCCGCGCGCTCGGCCGCCGCACCCTCGCGAGCGGTTTCGAGGTCGGCCCGGAGTTGTGCGATGTCCGCGGCGTGGCTGTCGGGAACGTCACCGGCGTACAGTTCGACCTCGTCGGTGGTCGTGTTGTGCTGTCCGGCGACGAAGACGGTATCGTCGGGGATGTCGATGCCCCGTTCCCGGAGCGTTGCTCTGACCGCCTCGTCGTTGCAGATGGCCGCGAGGACGCGGGCGTTGGGCCCGCCCGGATTGCCCGCACAGGCGCCACAGTCGAGGCTGGAATCGAACGGGTTGTTCGCCGTCTGGCTGGCGTGTCCGGCGAAGACGACGACGCGGGCGAACTCCTCCCACCCCATGAGTTCGAAGGCCGTCGCCGCGTACTCGACACGCTCCTCGAGTGTCAGGCCCGCGGGGAGGTCGTGGCCGGCGCCGGGTTCGTGCCCGAGGTCCGGCTCACAGAACTCGTGGAGGTCTGGAATTCTGTCGTCGACTGCCTCCAGCAGGTCGTGGACCCGTGACGGGAGGAGCGTCCGGGCAGCCAGCGCGGTCCCGTATCCCGCGCCGGCACTCTCGACGAAACTGAACGCGGTCGCGGGGTTGGATTTCAGACTCTCGACCGCGTCTCTCCCGGCCGCGAACGAAGCGTGCCAGCGGTCGTACGCCTCTCTCGTGTCCGCCGTGCCCGTGGGCCGGTCGGCGATGCGATGCGCCGCGTCGAGGATCGGCGGGCAGGCGTCCACAGTCACGTCAGTATCGTAGCCGGCGTATCGCATCGGGATGCCGAAAAAGCCGGCGTACCCGTGTGTCTCGTAGTCCCCGACGACTTCGATGTGCCGACGGATGATCTCCGAGCGGGTGTCGATACAGAAGACCAGCTGAGCGTCCGGCCGACCCCCTCCGGACCGGCCGGCCGCCGTTTCGCTCGCCGCCGAGAGTTCGTCGACCAGCTCCTCGCGGTAGGTCGCCTCCCAAGCCGTCAGCCAGACCTCGGGGAGCGGGACATCTTCCTCACGTTCGTCGGTCACTGGCTCCTCAGTTGCTGTGCTGTCGTCACCGTTCTCGGACGCCTCGGTGGGTGCGAGGGGGACGTCGAACAGATCCGCGAGCACCAGCCGGGCCGCCAGATACCCCGACAGCGTGATCGGATACGCCGACTGCCAGGCGTCGTCGTCGGCGACGCGCCGCTTGATGAATCCCGTCCATCCCGGGAGAGCGGCCAGCTGGGACTCGAAGATGTCCCGCCACGCGTCGACTGGATGCGCCGCGAGGGATTCCCGGATGGCGTCGAGCGGGTCGTCGGGTAGCTCGGCAATCACTTTTGCGTTCGGAATCTCACGGTCGTGTGGGGCCACGGTCCGGAATGCGTCGTAGAACCCCGCTTCGCGGTCCGGCATTCCCCAGTCGACCTGGCCCTGGTCCAGAAACGCCGCCAGCCATTTCGTCAGGACTGCGTCGACCTGATCGGGGGCAGCCGTCGGCGCCTGTTGGGCCTCCTCGCTCTCCTCGGCTTCCATCCGGTCGAGTGAGGTTTCGGGGTCGGGGTCGTAGCCGCTGGCAGCCAAGTGCGCTCTGAGCACCTCGGGTTCGATCCGTCCGGATTCCCACGCCGTGCGGAAAACGTCTGCGCCGGGATAGCCGTCGCCACCGAGTACGTCCTCGGCCGCAGCGACGGCGTCGTGGAACGGCTGGTCTTCGAAGCCAGCCAGCGGGTTGGCCGTCACGAACGAGTGGAGCGGCCAGGCCGGGCCGACGGCCTCGGCTGCCGATTCGATGCACTCCTCGATAGCGGATTCAGTACTCATTGTATTCCTCCGTGGACGTCAGCAGGGTCCCGGCGGGTGGCTGGGTCGCGTTCACCAGCGCGACGTAGAGGCGCTGGCTGTGCTGGTAGAGCCCCCGCTCGATGGCGACGTACGCGACCACGAACACCCCGGCAAGGAGCCAGTGGATCGCAGTCAGTTCGGCCGGCTGACTCACGACAGGAAGGCCGGACAGAAGTCCCGCAACCACGTTGTAGACCGCGGCGTAGACGGCGAGTGCCGGCAGCGTGACCAGAGGGACCGTCCCGTAGCGAACCGCTGCCGAAACTCCGGACCCCCCGACGAACTCGCGGGCGGCGTGCAGGACCGTCAGCACGACGAGCAGCGTGAGCACGACCCCGCTCCCGAGGTCGGTTCCCTTGCCGGTCAGCGTGGCGAACAGGACGCCCCCTGCGACGGCAGTGGCGGCTATCACGGCGATGCCTGCGATTCCCGCCGACCCGGTCGAATCGGTTTCTGTCGGGCTCTCGTGGGCGACCCGGCTCCCCGAGGCGAGGAACTGGTAGGCCTTGTAGCACCCGTGCAGGACGAGGTGGGCGATGGCGGCCGCGAAAAATCCCAGCCCGGCCTGCATGATCATGAATCCCATCTGCCCGACGGTCGAGCAACCGAGTTTGCCCTTCACGTCAGCTTCGACTGACTTCAGGAGTTTCCCCACCAGCGCACTCGTGGCCCCGACGAGCAGGACGGCGGTCATGACCCGCGCGTCGACGGACACGACCGGGGCGAAACGCACCAGGAGTATCCCGCCGGCGTTGACGAATCCGGCGTGCATCAGCGCCGAGGCCGGCGTCGGTGCGGTCATCGACGCGAGCAGCCACGTCTGAAACGGGACGAGTGCCGACTGGATCATCGCTGCCAGCAGGAGTGCCCCGGCGGCGACCAGCACTGCCGGGGACGGGCCGGTCCCGATAGCTGACGCCATCCCGGAAACCGTCGTCGCGCCGGTGTGCCACCACAGCGTCGCGAGCCCGAGACCGAGTATCGCGCTGCTCGCGAGGAAGTACCGGCGCGCGAGCGCTGCTGCGGCCTGTGCCTGGGGCCACCCCCGAACGGCACCGATCAGGTCGGCCATTACGAGCCCCATCGCGAGCCACGCGAGGCCGAACAGGACGGCGCTGTCGGCCGCGACCAGCACCAGCACGACGAGCGTGAACGCGAACACACCGGCGAAAAACCGGTCGACGGTCCGGCTTCCTGCCATGTAGCGCCGCGAGTAGCTGTGGACGATCCCGCTGAAGAAGGTCACTGTTACCCACATCACGACAGTCAGTCCGTCAACTGCCACCAGTCCTGCCACGCGCCACGGCCCGCCGCTCACCAGATAGACGAGGAGCGCGGCGAGACTCCCGACGAACAGGACCCACGCGAGTCGCGTGAGCAGTTTCGGCAGGCGCGATTCCCTGTGTGCCGGCGCTGGCAGTTCTCCGACGGTTTTTGCGTGGTCGTGTCCTTTCATCGTTCGGTATCGCGACGGCCCACGTTCGAACTATCGGCCGTCTCTACCCGCCATATACGAACGATATGACTATTAAATTTATTTATTTTACCGAAAAGTTCCAAACAAGGCCATTATAGAACATTACATTCGTTCCGGTGATGACCTACAGCAGTCAGTATGGGCCGCAGTCGTTACGGTGCAGCGCGTTCCCGGTCGGCACGAACAGGAAAAGGGAAAATCATATTCGTTACAATAGTCGTTACCTGGGTATGGAAGAGTTGGAGGGAACCGTACTGTCGGGGGAGTCGTTCGAGCCGATCCGTGGGCGCGTGGTCGTCGATGGCGGTTCCATAGAGGCGGTCGAGGAGACAGCGACTGCGTCGAGAGATATCATACTGCCGGCGTTCGTCAACGCCCACACGCACCTCGGCGACTCGGTGGCCAAGGAGGCAGCCGTCGGGCTCTCACTGGAGGATGCGGTCGCACCGCCGGACAGCCTGAAACACCGTCGACTGGCGGCCGCGGACCGCTCCGAACTCGTGACGGCGATGCGACGGACCCTCCGCTTTCTGCACCGGACCGGGACGACCACCTGTCTCGATTTCCGCGAGTCGGGGGTGGCCGGCGCACGGGCGCTTCGGGAAGCGGCGCGGCCAGTCGCCGTCGACCCGTTCATCTTCGGGAGCGGCGACGAGGCTGTTCTGGAGGTGGCCGACGGATACGGCGCCAGCGGTGCGAACGACGACGACTTCACCGCCGAGCGTGCCGCGGCCAGGGAGCGCGGTGTTCCCTTCGCGATCCACGCCGGCGAACCGGACGCGACCGACATTCACCCCGCCCTCGACCTCGACCCGGACTTGCTCGTCCACATGGTGCACGCCGAGGGGGAGCACCTCGAACGCGTCGCCGACCAGTCGGTTCCGGTCGCCGTCTGTCCTCGCGCGAACGAGGTTCTCGGCGTCGGCCGGCCGCCGGTACGGGACCTCCTGGATCACACGACTGTCGCACTCGGAACGGACAACGTCATGCTGAATCCGCCCGCGATGTTCAGGGAGATGGCGTGGACGGCCAAGCAGTTCGACGTGACCGCCCGGGAAGTGCTCCGGATGGCGACAGTCAACGGCGCCGATGTCGTCGGCCTGGACTGTGGCCTGGTCGCCCCTGGCCGGCGGGCTGCGCTGATCGTTCTCGACGGAGGGTCCGACAACCTCGCCGGATTCGACGACCCGGTGCGGGCCGTCGTCCGGCGCGCAACCGCGCTGGATATCGATCGGGTTCTCCGCTAGGATTCCGGGTGCGTCTCCGGGTCGAATTCGCCGAACGGCGTCGTCTCGTGGCTCCGGACGAGAACCTCGTCGGCGACGGTGAGCCCCATCTCCAGCAGTTCCTGGGCGACGGGAGTGATGTCGCTGTCCGACTCCCCGACGGCCGTCACGAGCAGGTTCTGCTCGCCGGTGACCAGTTCCTGCACCGAAACGACCCCGTCTATCCCAAGTATCTCCGGGAGCAGGTCCCCACGTTCGGGTATCGCAGCCGTACAGAAGAGCAACATCCGGAGGGGATAGCCCGAGCGCTGATAGTCCACCTCCGCTCTGTATCCCTTGATCGTTCCGTTCGATTCGAGGCGCTGGATGCGCTTGCGGACGGTGCTGTCGGCCGTCCCCGTTCGCTCCGCAATGTCACCGGACGCCATGCGGGCGTCTTCCTGCAGCGCGTACAGGATGGCCTCGTCCACCTCGTCGATATCCTCGTTTCCCATAGCACAAATCCGCGGCAGAGGTACTTTACTGTTGTACGTCGTCTGTCGTCGTCCGTCGGTCGGGGAGCCGTCCGCTCGCGGCCCACACCGGCAGTATGCTTTTGCCGACCGGGGCGTAACTGCGTTATATGTACGTCCGGGACGCCCGTAACCGCGACGAGGTCTGGCTACTCGATCACATCGAAGCGATGGGCCTCGACGAGACGGCGTTTCGCTCCCGGGACTACGTCATCGCGGTCGACGAGGAGGAAAACGAGCGGGCAGGCTTTGGCCGGATACGGGTCCACAAGACCGACGACGGCGAGGTCTGCGAGCTGACGAGCATCGGCGTCCTCGAGGAGTGGCGCGGGCAAGGGGTGGGCGCCCACGTCGTCGAACGCCTCGTGACGACCGCACGCGACGAGGGGTTCGAGGTCGTCTACGCGCTGAGCGGTGCGCCCGAGTACCTGCGCCAGTTCGGCTTCGAGCGGATCGACGTCTCACAACTCCCCGACAGGCTCCAGGCGCGGCTCACCGACAAGCAGGAGTCGCTCGAACCCGACGCCGTCCCGATGCGCATCGACCCCGACCGGTTCCACATGCCCGCGCGACTGCGCGAGGCCTTCAAGGGCGCACTCGCCCGCGAGGAAGAGGAGGACGAACCCGAAGAGGGTCCCGAGGATTTCGGCATCGATCCCGAGGAGGCGACCTACAAGTACGACACCGGCTGATCAGTCCAGGCCTGTCGCGCATGGAGAAAACTTATTACAACGGTGTGAGAAGCGCCGCAAATGTCTCAGGAGACAGAGCTCGTTCGCCAACTGGGTGGCGAAGAGCAGGTTAGTGACGTCGTCTTGCAGGCCGTTGCGGACATCTCGAATCGCTCCGTCCTGGGACTGCCTCCCCTGCAGGAATCTATCGACGTCGATGCCTTGGAAGAGTTGTTCGACTCCTCAGGCACTGTACAGTCCTTGCGGTTCGAGTATGCGGGGTGCGAGGTGACGGTCGAGCCGAATCGCGTCCGCGTGAGCGAGGCCTGATACTGCCGGCGCCTCTGTCTGCAGAAAACTCCTGTCGTTCTTTACCGGAGAGCCCCTGTCTCGGGCAGTCGTCCCGAAACACGGGTGCAACAGCCACCCTCAATCGGTAACGATCGCTTCGGTCAATCCGGTACCGAGGTCGATCCTGTCGATCAGTGTGATCAGCGAGCGGGTACGGGTAATCGTCTTCTCCTCGGGGTCGTAGGCGATCAGTCCGACCGCCGCCAGCCGGGGCAGGTCGAAATGATGGAGCCTGCTGAGCAGTCGCGAATCGGCTTCGGACCGTTCCGGTACTCCCGGGGGGTCGCTGTGTCTCACCAGGTCGGCAGCCAGCTCCTCCACGGTGAGAGGGTGGTCCCGATCGGCGACGATCTGTAGCAGTTCCTGCCGAAGTGGATACCCAACCAACACGCTGATCGTCTCCCAGACGCGATCGTCGGTCGCCTCCAGATCGGGAAGTCTCCACTCTTCGTTCCCGAAGGGAAACGACTCGGCAGCCGATATTCCCTCCGGGTGGCGTTCGATCCATCCGACCGCTTCCAACTTCGGGAGACACCGATGACGCAGGTCAACGCGTATCGACGTGACGGTTTCCTCGGATACGTCAGTCGGGTCCGTCCCCGTTGTGTCTGCCGCGAGTCTCGTGGCCAGTTCCTGGATTGACAGTGGTTCCGACCGACCACGTAGAATTGAGAGAATCCGCCGCTGGCGCCCATTGCCGAGTATCGACGCCAGCTCCGGTGCGGGCCCCGCACCTCTGGACCAATTCGCTTCAGAGGCCATACCAAACAAACTACAGACCCTGGAGTATAGTCTAGCCGTCCAAAATTTGTTACTCCCGACCGGCCAGTCAGGGTTCAGTAAAGACAGCGTCGAGGAGTTTCTTCTCGCCCTTTCGAACGTGGTGGTGGAAGGTCGAGGCCCCGACGCCGAGGGACTCGGCGACCTCCTCGCCGGACATATCGCGGGGCCACTCGAAGAACCCCCCGTAGTATCCCACTTCGAGCGCGGCCCGCTGGCGCTCGGTCAACTTCTCTGGGAGGCTATCCAGCAGGCGCCGCGGCGACGGGTCCTCGCGCCTCACCTGTCGCTGGCTGACGACGTCGAGACCGGGATACGTGTCCCGGAGATCGTCGAACATCGCCCGGACGTCCCTTCCGGGCGGGAAGTAGATGGTTGCCCGGTAGGTCCCGTCCTCGATCCGTGCGTCCTCGAAGTATCCGCCGTGTTCCGCCACGGTCGAAGACATCGGCGGATTCGGGCATTCCTGTTCGAACCGCACCTGCCCGTCGGTCTCGTCGATCACCTGCAGGTCTCCCCAGTGTGGTAGTCGCTCGCCCAGCATGTGGAGCAAGTCCATGTCGTCGGCGGGAGCGGTGCCGTACAGGAGGTACATCCCGTCCCCGACCGGGACGCGGCGGTCGAACGTGATCGTCCCGTGGGACCGAACCGGGATGTCCCGCGACCCCAGCAGATCCGAGATCCGGACGTCGATCTCGAGGAACTCCTCGTTCAGCAGCGCCCGCTTGCGGTTGAGCGCGGCGATCGCGTGGCCGACCACCTCGCCGATCTGTCCGACGACCGCCCGTTCCTCCTGGGCGAACGCGCCTGGCCGCCCCGAGTGGACACCGATCACCCCGTAGAGGGTCCCTTTGTGGACGATCGGTATCGTCGCGACCGACCGGTAGCCGTGCGCTCGCGCATACTGGGACAACGGCCCGCCGTCGGCGTCGGTGGCCAGGTTCTGTGAGACCTGTATCTCCCCCGTTTCCACTGCTTTTCGCGTCGGACTCTTCCTGTCCGGGTCGGGCGCTGGTGATCCGTCGTCGAGATACCCCTCGATACCGGCCTCGGTCCGTGGCTGGAGTCGCGTGGGCGAATCCCCTGCAACCACCCAGGCGAACTCGTAGGATTCGGACGCTGCCAGCCGCTCGCAGACCACTTGCTCTATCTCTTCGCGGGTCGACTGCTCGATGACTGCCTCCGTGATGCCCCGGACCACGTCGTTGAGTTCGTCGAGGGCTGCCAGCTGTTCGCGCTGACGTTCGAGCTCCCGCTCGTACTCTTTCTGCCGGGTGATGTCCGTCGCCGAGACGTACACGCGGGACCAATCGTCCGCGTACGCCGCCGGGATGGCAATGTGGACGAGTTCGTCTTTTCGGTCCCCCTCCAACGTCCGGATCGACGTCTCCATGGACAGGTCGGTCTGTCCATCCGCCAGTGCCACGAACTGGGACACGAACAGTTCGTAACTCTCCTCGGTCAGCAACTGTGCGTAGTTCTCGAACAGCGCCTCCTTCGAGTCGACGCCGTAGTATTCGAGGGCGTTCTCGTTGACATCGATGAATTCGATGGCCTCGATCAGTGAGTCTACCGCCTCCCTGTCGTTCCTGAGGTGTGCCTCGAGGTCCTCGACCTCCCGCTCGAGGTCGTCCAGCCGCTCCTTGACCCGCGAGAAGTCCTCCTCCCAGATGGCCACAGGGCTGTTCTCGAACAGCGACCGATACCGCGTCTCGGCGGCTTCGTGTTTCTCGACGAGTTCCGCCATGCGCTCGTTTTGCCGCCTGAGTTCCTCCTCGCGCTCCTTGCGCTCCGAGATGTCCTTCGCCATCAGGATGGCCCCGTCGAACTCCCCGTCCCGATACAGCGGCACGCAGCGTCCCGTAAAGTACGCCGACTTGCCGTAGATCGACTCGAACGGTAAATCGAACTCGACTGTCTCGCCGTCCTGCAGGCGCGTAAAGATGTCTGCCTGACCGGTCTCGATCATCGGCGGTAGCTCGCGGATGTCCATCCCGATCGCGTCGGACTCGTCCTTCCGGTCGGGGAGGCCGATGATCTCCTCGGCCCGCGGGTTCTCGTACGTTATCCGGAGGTCTTCGTCGAGGCGGAACATCCCGAACGGGGCGTTTTCGACCAGTTCCTCCGAGAATCGGTGGGCGGTACGGAGTTCCCGCTCGCGCTCCCTGCGGTCCGTGATGTCGGTGTAGATGCCGAACCCGCCGGAGGCGTCGTCGTAGAGGGCACTCTCGATACGGAACTCCCGGGGCCCATCGGCGGTCTGTCGCGTCACCTCGGTGGAGACAAGCTGTTTACCGCTGGTGAGACGGTCGTTCAACTCCCTGGCTTCGTCTTCGTGGCCCTCGGGTACGATGTGCGCGTCCAGCGATTCACCGACGATGGTGGCCGCGTCGTATCCGAACGTCTCTTCGAAGGCCGGATTCACCGCCACGACGATCGGATCGAGGCCCTCGAACTCGATTTCGACGACCGGCTGCGAGAGGTGCTCGAACAGCGTCCGGTACCGCTGTCGGGGCCGCTCGCGTTCCCCCTCAGCCCTGCCCCTGGCAACAGAACCGGAGCCCGCGTTCGTGGCTGACTCGCATCGCGGCCGCCACCAGACCCGGGAGTTCGACCCGGTTTCCTTCGTTTCGAGTTCCCCGCGGTCGACGAGTGTCCGCAACCGTTTGTACACGGTCCGCCGCTTCGCGTCGAGTGCCTCGGCCACCTCGGGTGTCGTGAGTGGTTCGTACTGGTGTTCGCTCCGGTCGAACACGGCCAGGGTCTCGGCGTAGATCTGCTCGGAGGAGCGGGAAGTCATAAACCATCGACAGAACGAACCGTAATAGTTCCATCGATGGAACCAGTGGCTGACTCCCACGTCTCTATCTCGACTGGTTCCATGGATATCGCGACGCGTTCGGGTCCATGGCGTGTGAGAGTCGTCGGGTCTTGCCAGAAGACCCGGCCGTCCTGGCGGGGAACGAACCGATGGCTGGAGCGACGGGACGAAGCGTTAAGGCCGCACGCCTACTGTGCCAAGGTATGTTCGAGCAGGCGGACCTGGAGGAGATCCGCTCGGCGAAGAGGGCCTGGGAGGAGGAGACGCTCGAGCCCGTCCTCGAACGCTTCGGCGAGCGCAGGGAGACGTTCACCACCGACACCGAGGGCCAGGAAGTGAAGCGTCTCTACACGCCCGAGGACATCGAGGACTTCGACTACGAGGAGGACTTGGGCTACCCCGGCGAGGAACCGTACACCCGCGGCGTCTACCCGACGATGTACCGCGGTCGCCTGTGGACGATGCGCCAGTACGCCGGCATGGGCACCGCCGCTGAGACCAACGAGCGGTTCCAGTACCTCCTCGACGAGGGCCAGACCGGGCTCTCGATGGCCTTCGACCTCCCCACCCAGATGGGTCACGACTCCGACGACCCGATGGCCGCCGGCGAGGTCGGAAAGACCGGTGTCGCCATCGACTCCCTGCGCGACATGGAGCGGGTCTTCGAGGGTATCCCCCTCGACGAGGTCTCGACGAGCATGACCATCAACGCACCCGCCTCGGTGCTGCTGGCGATGTACATCGCCGTCGGCGACCAGCAGGGCGTCGACCGGAGCGAGTTGCGCGGGACCATCCAGAACGACGTCCTCAAGGAGTACATCGCCCGCAACACCTACATCTACCCGCCGGAGCCCTCGATGCGGATCATCACCGACATCTTCGCGTTCTGTGCCGAGGAGACGCCGAAGTTCAACACCATCTCCATCTCGGGCTACCACATCCGCGAGGCCGGCTCCACTGCCGCCCAGGAGATCGCCTTCACGCTCGCGGACGGCATCGAGTACGTCGAGGCGGCCCTCGAAGCGGGGCTCGACGTCGACGAGTTCGCCCCACAGCTCTCGTTCTTCTTCGCCGCGTACAACAACATCTTCGAGGAGGTCGCCAAGTTCCGTGCGGCCAGGCGGCTGTGGGCCGACATCATGGCCGAGCGGTTCGGCGCCGAGAACCCCAAATCCCGACAGCTGAAGTTCCACACCCAGACAGCGGGGTCGACGCTGACCGCCCAGCAGATCGAAAACAATGTCGTCCGTGTCGCCTACCAGGCCCTGGCCGCGGTGCTGGGGGGCACGCAGTCGCTACACACCAACGGCAAGGACGAAGCTCTCTCGATCCCCACCGAGCAGTCGGTCCGGACCGCGCTCCGGACCCAGCAGATCCTCGCCCACGAGTCGGGCGTCGCCGACACCATCGACCCGCTCGGCGGCAGTTACTACGTCGAGCGGTTGACCGACGACCTCGAGGCACAGGCCCGCGGGATACTCGACGAAATCGAGGACCGCGGCGGGATGTTGCGAGCCATCGAGAACCAGTGGGTCCAGCGCCAGATCCAGGACGTCGCCTTCGAGCGCCAGCGCGAACAGGAAGCGGGCGAACGGATCATCGTCGGCGTCAACGAGTTCACCACCGACGACGACGAGCACGTCGACATCGAGGAGGTTTCCGAGGAGGAGGAGCGCAAACAGCAACGCAGCCTGGCAGCCGTTCGCGAGGAACGCGACGACGAGGCCGTCGACGCCGCGCTGGCGGCCCTCGAAGAGGCAGCGCGTGGCGAGGAGAACCTCATGCCCTCCATCGTCGACGCCGTGAAGACGTACGCGACGACCGGCGAAATCTGTGACGCCCTGCGCGAGGTCTTCGGGGAGTACCAGCCCGGCGCGTCGGTCTGACGACGGCACTCGGGCCGACCAACATATTTGTCGCCCTCCGCCCAACCCCGAGCATGCACTTCGACCACGCGGGCGTTGCGACTGACGACGCCGAGGCCCTCGCTGACCTCTACGCCGACATCCTGGGTTGTTCGGTCGCCCACCAGGAGACCTTCGACGGCATGTGGGTCGTCTTTCTCGACCTCGGAAACGGCTACATCGAACTGCTCGAACCCCGTGACGGTGGCCCGATCGCGTCCTACCTCGACGACAACGGCCCCGGCATCCACCACCTGGCGTTCGCCACAGCGGACATCGAAGAGGCGCTGGCCCGGACACAGGAGGCTGGCGTCGCCCTCGTCGACGAGGAACCGCGGCCCGGGGCCTGGGGACACGATGTGGCGTTCCTGCACCCCGGCTCAACTGGCGGCCTGCTCGTCGAGTTCGTCGAACACTAGAGGCGCTGGACCGACGACATCTCGCCGATCCGTACGTAGTGTCTGGGCTCGTCAGCCTCGCCGGTGGGTTCGACGAACACGTGGATCCGTCCCTCACTGGGCACGTCGTAGACTATTGCGCCCCGGACAGTCTCGCCGCTCTGGATCGATTCGTTGATCAGGGGCTGCTCGTCGATCCGCTCGTCCTCGTCAATGCGCCCGCTTCCGGCCTGGTCGAACCGATACCATCTGTTTGCGTCGGGGTTCCAGATGCGGAACTCTTCGGGCAATGCGATGATGTCGTCCTGCGGATTGGTGACCTCGAGGACGACGATAACGTAGATATCCTGGGCGGAGAGTCGGCTCCCGGCTCTCCCGAGTCCGTCGGCCCTGTAGAGTTCGAGGACGCGATACGTGACGGCATTCCCGCCGTCGCCGACGGTGAATTGCTCGCCCAGGTCGTGGGTGATGCCGGGCAACGACGGGGTGGGCGTCTCCGTCGGGGACGGCGTCTCTGTCGGGGTCGGGGTGGGCGTCTCCGTCGAGGTCGGCGTCTCTGTCGGGGTTGGCGATGGCGTAGCGGTCGCCCTGGGTGTCGGGGTAGCGGTCGGCGTCGGTGTGGACGCGTTCGTCCCGGAATTGTCGTCGCCGTTCCCCAGCCAGAATCCGCCAGCGAACCCGGCCAGCAGTCCGGCGACGAACGCTCCACCAACGGCGAGGACCTTCCGTCGCGCTACCGGGGAGCTATCCTCTATATCAGGGATTCCCCGCCAGTCCCAGTCGTCGGTGAACTGGGTCGCCGTCTCCTCGGAAGCATCGGTCGCCGTCTCCTCGGAAGCATCGGTCGCCGTCTCCTCGGAAGCATCGGTCGCCGTCTCCTCGGAAGCATCGGCCGGCGCATCCCCGGGGTCGGAGTCCTCCGAGTCGGGAACTGTCTCTCCATCGTTTCCCGGGGTCTCCGTCTCTTTCTCCTCCTCGGGCCCGTCATCGCCCATGGCTCGCTCCAGTCGCTGTCCCGGTCCGGTCACGCCACGACCGGCGCCGGGTCCGGGCGGCGCCAACCAGTCGCTTCCTCGGCATATACCAGCCCGGTACAGTGTCCGTGGTGTAAAACGCTGTGGTTAGGTGAGCGTCTCCCGACGCCGTCGGCGGGAGTGGGGCACCGATGGCGTCCTGGAATCCGGCGTCGGGACCCACATGCAGAAGGTTTTTCCTCGCGCCCGGGGTATCCGAGGGTAGTATGCCCGACGACCTGAACTGGGCCATCGGCGGGGAGGCCGGTGACGGGATTGACTCCACAGGCAAAATCTTCGCCCAGGCGCTCTCGCGGGCGGGTCGCCACGTCTTCACCTCGAAGGACTTCGCCTCGCGCATCCGCGGTGGCTACACCGCCTACAAGGTACGGACCTCGGTCGACAGGGTCGAGAGCGTCGTCGACCGGCTCGACATCCTCATTGCGCTCACCGAGCGGACCATCGACGAGAACCTCGACGAACTCCACGAGGGCAGCGTCATCATCTACGACGGGGAGCGCACGACGATGCAGGACGTCGAAATTCCGGAGGGGATGGTCGGTCTGAACGTCCCGCTCAAGCGCCTCGCCGAGGAGGCCGGCGGCGC
>JAHENO010000298.1 GCA_018609945.1 Haloarculaceae archaeon
GACCGACAGCGTTTTTCGCCCCGCCCGCATGGGCGCTACCGTGCACGTTCGGGGCGATGTCACCGACGTCGGCGAGGTGCGCACAGTCGACACCCAATACGGCCAGCGCGACCTCGTCGAGGTCGGGGTCAGGCCCGACCGCGGCCGGGGCGAGCGTGTCACGGTCACGCTCTGGGGCAACTGGACCGAGACTGCCGAGTACCTCGAATCGGGCATGGACCTCGCGGTCTACGACGCCGAGGAACGCGAGTACCGGGGCGAGACCCAGTACACGACCGGCGAGGGGACGATGGTGGTCGTGGAGCCGGCCTTCCTGGTCGACGTGACGGACATCCGTGCCTGGGTCCAGTGCCCGCGCATGTACTACCTGCACAAGATCGGCGGCACCCCGCTGGCAGAGCCGGTGGTCAAGGGAACGATCGTCCACGAGGTGTTCGGCGACCTCCTGCGGGGCCGGGACCTCGACGAGGCTGTCGAGCAGCGGGTCCACGAGGCCGGCCTCGAACTGGGACTGCTCGGGGTCGACGCGGAGGCGATGCGCGCAGACGTGCGAGACCACGCCCGGGCCATCGACGGGTGGCTCCGGCAGGGCACCCTCACGGGCGGGGACGACTGGCGCTCCGAGCAGACGCTCGTCAGCGAGCGCTACGGGCTCAAGGGCAGGGCCGACGCAGTCAGGCGGGGGATGCCAGTCGAACTCAAGACCGGCAAGAACACCCGCCGTGACCCCCGCTTCCAGGACAAGGTCCAGGCAGCCTGCTACGCGCTCGTCCTCGGAGAACGCCGCGGCGACCCGCCCGACACGGGGACGCTCCTGTACACGAAAAACGCAGCACTCGACCGGACCGAGGAGTCCGGCGACCTCTCGCCTGCCAAGGACTTCTCGATCGGCAACGGGTTGCTGGAGTTCGTCCTCCGGGCGCGCAACGAACTCGCGGCGATGGAACACGACGTCGGCGTCCCGACGGGATACGAGGGCGACGCGAAGTGCGAGTACTGCTTCGAACAGGACACCTGCATGGCCGTCTCCGGACGCCTCGACCAGGAATCGAAGGCCGGGCAGGTGGGTTCGGCCGTGCCCGAGGAGGAGCGGGACTACTTCGACCGGTTTTACCGCGCCGTCGAGGCCGAACGCCGGTCGGTCCATCGCGAGTACGCGAAACTCTGGGAACAATCCGCCGAGAACCGCGCCGCGGACGACCGTGCGCTGGTGGACCTGGAGCCGACAGCGCGGCGCCAGCTGGACGGCGGCCGGTGGGAACTCCGGGCACGGGGGACCGGCGCCGTCTCAAAGATCCGCGAGGGTGACCTCGTGCTCGCCAGCGACGGCGACCCCGTCGGCGGGGAGGCCGAACTCGCTCGCGTGGAGCGACTCGGCGAGGAAATCGTCGTCACTGCGGACGAACCCGTTGAGCTGCGCCGACTCGACGTCTACCCCTCCGAGTTGAGCACAGACCGGATGCTCACGGCCCTGCACGACGTGATTTTGACCAGACCCGCGGACTGGAAGGACGTCCTCTTCGAGCGCCGAGAACCGGCGTTTGCCGATGTGAGCGGGACGTTCATCGAGAACAACGCCCCACAGGACGAGGCCGTGCGGCTTGCCGTCGGTGCGGAGGACATCGCCCTGGTCCACGGCCCGCCGGGTACTGGCAAGACCTACACGCTCGCCCAACTCGTCCGCGCGCTGGTCGACCGCGGGCAGCGTGTCCTCCTCTCGGCGTTCACCAACCGCGCGGTCGACAACGCCATCGAGGCACTCGAAGACCAGGGCTTCACAGACGTTGTCCGTATCGGCACCGAGAGCGGCGTCCGCGAAGACATGCAGCCCTACCGCCTCGACACCGCGGGCGACCCGGAGGCGTGTGCGGAGCGACTCCTGGGTGCCGACGTCGTGGCTGCCACGACGGCCTCGTGTGGCTCGCGAATCATGCGCGAGCAATCGTTCGACGTCGCAGTTGTCGACGAGGCCGGCCAGTTGACCGAACCGGGGACGCTCGCGGCGGTGTCGCTGGCCGACCGGTTCGTCCTCGTCGGCGACCACCGGCAGCTCCCGCCAGTGGTCCGGGCGGCCGAGGAGACGGCCGGTGACGACGAGGTGGCGGACCTCGGACGGAGCCTCTTCGAGCGCATGATCGAAACCTATCCCGAGGCGAGCGTCATGCTGCAACAGCAGTACCGCATGGCACAGCGAATCCAGGCGTTTGCGTCCCGTGAGTTCTACGACGGACAGTTGCGCCCGGCCACCGGCGCCGTCGCCGCCCAGACGCTCGGTGACCTCTCCGGGGTCGACCCGTCGGCGCTGCCGGCCCACCTCCGGGACCGAGTCACCTTCGTCGACCCCGGCGGGGAGGCGGAGGGCAACACGAACCCCGCCGAGGCGGACGCCGTCGCCGAGACGGTCGGGGCGTTCCGCGCCGCGGGCGTCGCCGACGCCGACATCGGCGTCATCGCCCCGTATCGCGCGCAGGTCGCCGAGATCGGGAAGCGACTCCCGGAGGGGGTGGCGGTCGACACTGTCGATCGATTCCAGGGGTCGAGCCGCGAGGTGATCGTCATCTCCTTCGTCGCCACCGGCTCGCTGTCGGGACCGATCTTCGAGGACTACCGGCGGGTGAACGTCGCACTGACGCGCGCGAAGAAAGCGCTCGTCCTCGTGGGCGACGCGGAAGCCCTGGCGACCGACGAGACCTACCGGCGGATGGTCGAGTGGGCACGGTAGCGACGCGACAGTTCTTTGGCCGTCGCCCGTCGAAGTGAGAGCGTGTTCCCCGGCGCCGAGGAGTACGACATCGACGTCACCGTCGCGGAGAGCGACGTGGAGCGGCTCCTGTCGGTGACGCCCGCGGACGTCGAGGCCGCAGACGAACTGTCCTTCTGCCGGAACGTGTTCGTCCCGCTCACGACTGCCTGCCGGTACACCTGCACCTACTGTACGTACTTCGACCCGCCGGGCGAGGCGACGCTCATGTCCCCAGAGGAGGTCCGCGAGGTCGTCCGAACGGGCGCGGATGCTGGCTGTACGGAGGCGCTCTTTACTTTCGGCGACGATCCGGACGACCGGTACACAGCCATCCACGACCAGCTCGCCGAGTGGGGCCACGACTCCATCCACACCTACCTCCGGGAGGTCTGTGAATTGACCCTCGAGGAGGGGCTGCTCCCACACGCGAACGCCGGCGACCAGACGCGCGAACAGATGGCAGCAGTCGCCGACGTCAACGCGAGCATGGGCGTCATGCTCGAGACGACTGCGGACGTCGCCGCCCACAGCGGGCCGCGCGTGAAGTCGCCGGGTCAGCGCCTCAATACCCTCCGGAACGCCGGCGAACTCGGCGTGCCGTTCACGACGGGTATTCTCGTGGGCATCGGCGAGGAGTGGCGCGACCGCGCCGAGAGTATCCTGGCGATCCGCGAGATGCACGAGCGGTACGGCCACATCCAGGAGGTCATCGTCCAGCCGGTCGTCGAGAACGAGCGCTGGCGAGGGGGGTCACCGGACCTGGCGACGCTGCGCCGGGCGGTGGCCATGGCCCGCGCAGGACTCCCCGGGGAGGTTTCGGTGCAAGTCCCGCCGAACCTCGCGCCCGCCCGCGACGTCGTCGACTGTGGCATCGACGACCTCGGGGGCGTCTCGCCGGTCACCGACGACCACATCAACCCCGACTACGCGTGGCCAGCCCTCGACACCTTGGCGGACATCGCCGACCACGCGGGCGTGCCCTTGCGCGAGCGCCTGCCCGTCTACGAGCGATACCTGCCGGCCGACTACAGGAGTGACACCTTCGACGGAACGCCCGCGGACTCGCCGGGCGGCAACCGGGCAGGGGGCGACGGCGGGGCAAGGGACGCCTGGCTCTCCGACCGCATCCGGGAGGCCCTCGCGGCGGACGACGCTGCGGGCCGGCGCTACCGGGCCGTCCTCCACGAAGGCACGCCGCCGGCCTAGGTGAGTGGCGTGCCGTCGGCGCTCGGCCCGAGTTCCGGGCCGTGTGGCGTGTCCTCGGGGTCGATCCGGCGGCGC
>JAHENO010000299.1 GCA_018609945.1 Haloarculaceae archaeon
CCGCCGAAGTGTGCGTCCTCGGTGTCGACCTCGCCGATCTCGTCTTTGGGGACGACCCAGAGACTGTTGGTCGGCTTGCGCCGGCCGTGCTGGATTTCGGCGAACATGAGCGCCATCTCGCGGTCCGGCGCGTGGACGTTCCCGCAGTGGGTGTGGTACCCGCCCGCCTCTTCCTGGCGGAACACTTCCCAGATCATGGTCAGTCCGCCGCGGCGGGTGCCTGCCCGCCTGCGGCCTGCTCCTGGCTGTCCAGCACGTCCCGGACCCACGCGACGGCTTCCCGGGCGGCCGCACGTTCGTTTATCTGGCCGCGCCCCGGCTCGTACTCGTTTTTGGCGATCTGGAAGAACTCGTCCCAGTCCAGGTCGTCGTCGACGACCACGTACCGCCCGTCCTCCTCGCGGATGCGCGGTTCGTCGGGGATTTCCAGGCCGTACTTCTCCGCCTTGGGCATGTAGCTGTTGAGGAAGGCCTGCCGGAGTTCGTCGTTGGTCATCGTCTTCAGTCCCACCTCGGCCGCGAAATCGTGGTGGGTCGACTTGTCGTCGGTCGGGCCGAAGAACTGCAGGATGCGGGGCCACCACTCCTCGAAGGCCGCCTGGGTGAGCCGCTGTTCCTTCCGGGAGCCCGACATCAACTCGGCGAGGATACTCTCGCCGTGCTTGACGTGAAAACCCTCCTCGAAGCAGATCTTGTCCATCGCGTGGGCGTAGGGCTCCCAGCTGGATCGTTTGAGCGTCGCCTGCCGGCGCATCGCCGCGCCGTCGACGAAGAAGGCGATCATCGGCGTCTCGACCCACGACTCCATCGGGTAGTGGAAACAGTTGAGGAACTTGCCCTTCCCCTCGGCGAGTTCGTCCAGCATCTCCTCGCGCGTCTTGACGCCGAGCGACTCGGCGGCCCGGTACAGCAGTTGCCCGTGGCCGATCTCGTCTTGCACCTTGGCGCTGAAGGCCATCTTCCGCTCCAGGCTGGGTGCCTTCCGGATGAAGGGACGCTCCAGGTACGCCCCCATGATCTCGCTGTTGGCGTGGAACTGCAACATCCGCGTGGCCGCTTTCCGGTACTCCTCGGGCAGGTCGTCCTTGGGGCTGAACTCCCGGGGCCCTGCGCGTTCTTTGACTTCTTCGATGTCCATGGTCGTTAATTACTTTCTCTCGGCGCACCTTACGGATTGTGCCGTCTATAGACGGGTCTTAAATAGTATTTCCGCCGGCACTTAAGTACGTCGCCCTCCCAGTGGGGAAGGATGATCGAGGAGTGTCTGGTCGTGGAGTTCCGCATCGAGGGTGACGACTGCCCGCTGGCCGACGCGAGTCGCGGGGGCGTCGCCATCGACGCGGCGCCACCGTTGTTGCGCGAGGACGGCAACGCCCTGTTGCGGTTCAGCGCGCCGGACGACGAGAACCTCGCGCGGATTCTGGACGCCGACGACCGCCTGCGGTGTCTCCACCGGACGGTGACCGGCGACCGGGCCACCTACCGGTGTCTCTCCTTCCATCCCTGCGTGGTCCACACGCTCACGAACGCCGGTTTCATGGTCGAGTCGCTGACCTACGAGGGCGGCAGCGCCACGCTGACCGGTGCGGTCGTCGGCCACGAGGTCCTCCAGGGCGTGATGGAGACCGCGGGCGAGACCGTGGGCGCCCGCCTGGAGCGGACCTACGCCCTGCGCGCCGAGGAGGAGGATCCCGTCGCGACGCAGTGGGACCTCACGCCGGCACAGGAGGAGACGCTCCGGCAGGCGCTGGTGATGGGCTATTTCACAGTTCCCCGCGGAGCGACCGCCGCGGACGTGGCCGACGCGCTCGGGATCAGCAAGTCGGCGTTCATCGAGCGCCTCCACCGCGCCCAGCACGCCCTGCTCTCGCAGGTGTTCGACGTCGACGCGCCCCGCAGTGGCACCCGCGACCAAGACTGAAGTTCCTTCCTCCCCGTGTGGCGTCCATGCACGTCGAGGATGGACCGGTCCGCCGCGTGACCTTCGACCGCCCCGAGGCTCGAAACGCGATGACGGCCGCCGTGGCCCGCAACCTCGCGGACGCTCTGGCGGACCTCGACCCGGCCGACCACGACGCCGTCGTCCTCGCGGGCGAGGGCGAGGCGTTCAGTGCCGGCGGTGACATCGCGGCCATGGCCGACCGCGAGGAGTCCGCCCCCGAGGCCTACGAACGCGTCCGGACGACCCTCGGCCGCGTCGCCGCGGAAGTGCTGACCGCTCCGGTGCCGGTGGTGGCGAAGGTGAACGGCGACGCCGTGGGTGCGGGGCTGTCCCTGGCCGCGCTCGCCGACTTCGCGTACGCCGCCGAGTCGGCCCGCTTCGGCGCGACCTTCGTCACCGTCGGGCTGGTCCCGGACATGGGCGGGACCGCCATCCTTCCCCGCACCATCGGGCTGCGTGCCACGAAGGAACTGGCGTTCACGGGGCGACTGCTCTCCGCGGAGGCGGCCGCCGAGATGGACCTGATCAACGAGGCCGTGCCCGACGACGCGCTCGACGGCCGGGTCGCGGACCTGGTGGAGACGCTCCGGGACCGGCCCACGGAATCCATCGCGCTCGCGAAGCGGGCCATCCACGACAACCTCGGTGCGTCCTGGCGGGAGGGACTCGACCGCGAGGCCCACGTCCAGGCGCTGGCCTACGACACCGACGCCCACGCAGAGGGCGTGGCGGCGTTTCTGGCGGAGCGGGATCCCGACTTCGATTAGAGTCCCAGAAACGCCTCGGCGTTCTCGAAGAGGATCTTCCGCTGGACCGACTCGTCGTAGTCGACGGTCTCGGCGAACGACGAGAGCCACTCCTCGGGACGGATCATCGGGTAGTCGGTCCCGAACATCACCTTGTCCTGGAGCAAGGTGCCGGCGTAGTGGAGCACCTGCTCGTCGACGTAGCGGGGCAGCCACCCCGAGAGGTCCATGTAGACGTTGCCCTTCTGCTGGCAGACCGCGAGTTGCTCTCTTTCCCACGGGAAGGCGGGGTGGGCGATGAGTATCTGCAACTCGGGATGGTCGGCGGCCACGTCGTCGATCAGCATCGGATCGCCGTACTTCACCTTGAGGCCTCGGCCACCCGGCGCGCAGGCCCCGAGTGTGGAGTTGCCCCCGTGGAAGACGATGGGGACGCCCAGATCCTCGATGGTGCTCCAGAGGTGGTCGTGGCGGGGTGCCGAGGGGTCGAACCCCTGTGCGATCTGCTGGAACTTGAACCCCGAGAGGTCGAGGTCCTCGACGCACCGAATCGCCTCCCCCACGCAGTCGACCTTGTGGGGGTCGACGCTCCCGAAGCCCACGAAGAAGTCGGGATACTCGTCGCGCACCTCGGCGACGTGGTCGTTGGGGACGGGGGGATTGCCGGTGTTGGTCTCGGCGTCCCAGCCCAGCAGGACGGCCCGGCCGATCCCCTGTTCGCGGTACTCGGCGACCATCTCCTCGTAGCTCCAGGTCTCCAAATCGGTCCCGAAGCGGTCGGCGGCGTCGCGCATCATCTGCCCGCCGGCGTCTTCGAGGAACGCCGCGGTCGGCTGGTGGGCGTGGGTGTCGACGATGCGCTCCTCCCCGGCGCCCGGCAGGTCGACCATCTCAGGGTGCGCCCGCGATGACGAACGTACTCTCCGTGTCGCCGTTGTGTATCTGCCGGCGGGCGTCGGGGTCGACCCGCAAGGCGTCCCCCGCCGAGAGCGACACGTCCTCGCCCTCGACGGTGATCGTGGCCTCGCCCTCCAGCAGGAGGTACACCTCCTCCTCGCCCTCCTCGGCGTGGTCGTGGGGCTTGCCATCCCAGTCGGGGGGACACTCCACGACCGTCACGCCCAGTTGCTCACAGTCCAGTGGCTCCCGCAGGAAGTGCATCGCGTCGGCTACCGCGTCGACCTCCTCGTAGTTGACCGTGGTGTGGGTCATCACTCGATACTTCTCCCGAGTCCCGGAAAAACGCTTCGACGGCGCCAGCGAATCGCACCAAATATAAGAAAAATATTATGAATACAGAATAAGCACGAATAGCAAAGAACTACCGACGTCGCAAAATATACTTATATTTGAATACGAAAGAGAATCACACGTATCAACTCAAAATTGCTCTTATTTCGAGGAGCAGCCGGACGGCAGTCATTCGACGCGGAAGTGGGGTTCGGAGACGCTCTCGCTTTTGCACTCGGGGCAGCGGCTGGGGCGGTTGGCGGGGTCGTCGAAGCGGTCGAACCCGCAGTCGCGGCACTCGGGCGGGGCGACGAGCAGTTGCCCGTCGGTTTCTTCCAGCGACCGGGCGATGTGTCGGACGTGATCGAGGGCGTCGCTGGCCTGGACGTCGAACTCCCGGGCGAGCGCGGCCGCCGAGAGCGACTTCTCGCGCAGTCGGTCCGCCATCCGCTCGCGGGTCGTCCGGTCCGCCTCGCGCATACCCGTCCGTTCGGTGCCGGCGCCATATGTCTTGTCGGTCGCTCGCGGACGCTACTCGTCCCGCCGCCGCACCTCGTGGCGGCCAAACCACGACCACTTTTTTCGCTCGGGGTCGCAAGCGACCCACTCGCGAAAAAACGTGGGGAAAAAGCCGCTCGCTTACTGCGTTCGCTCGCGGACGCTATCCGTCCCGCCGACGCACCTCGTGGCGTCCGAACCCGTACCGCAGTCGGTTCGCCAGCCGCCGCGAGAACCGTCCCTCCGCGCCGGATCGGGAGCCGAACCGCTCGGCCAGGGCCGCGTAGATCAGCGGCACCGGAACCTCCTGTTCGAGTGCCTCCTGGACCGTCCAGGTGCCCGTCGAACCGCCGGCGACGTGGTCGGCGACGTCCCCGAGGTCGGTGCCCTCCTCGCGGAACGCCTCCTCGCAGAGGTCGAGCAGCCACGACCGGATGACTGCCCCGTTGGTCCAGGTCCGCGCGACCGCTTCGAGGTCGAGGTCGTAGCGCCCCTCCGCGAGCAGTTCGAATCCCTCGCCGTACGCCTGCATCAGCGCGTACTCGATTCCGTTGTGGACCATCTTCACGTAGTGGCCCGCGCCCGATGGACCCATGCGGTCGTGTCCCTCCGGTCCCGTGGCCACGGCGTCGAAGGCCGGCACGAGGGCCTCGTAGGCCCACTCGGGGCCACCGACCATCAGCGAGAAGCCCCGGTCGGCGGCCGCCGGCCCGCCGGAAGTCCCACAGTCGAGGTACGCGGCCGCGGTCGCCTCGGCCCGCCGGACCGACTCCCGGAAGTGGGAGTTGCCGCCGTCGACCACCACGTCCTCGTCGTCGAGGTGGCCGTCGAGCTCGCCGAGAGCGGCGTCGACAGGATCGCCCGCGGGAACCATCAGCCAGACGCGCTTCTCCCCGCCGAGTGCCTCGGCGACGCCGGGAATCGATTCGGTCACGCTCGCGCCGGCGTTGGCTGCCATCGCGCGGGCGTCCCGGTCGATGTCGTACGCCACCACCTCGTGGCCACCGTCGAGGAGGCGCTCGACGACGATCCGTCCCATCCGCCCGAGGCCGATGACGCCCAGTTGCATACCTGGCCGCTCGCGGGGCGGACAGGTAGGGATTGTGGTCCGGCTCGGGCGGCCAGCTACAGTTCCCGGCGGTAGACGTTGGCCTCGAACTCCTCGCCGCCCAGTTCGACGGTCGTCGTGTCGGCGTGGTCGAACCGCCCCTCGTAGAACGCGTTGCCGACCTCGTTGTCCGCGAGCACCACGTCTTCGACGGCCTCGGCGCCCTGCGCGCGGAGGAACGCCTCGGCACGGTCGAGCAGTGCCGTCCCGAGCCCCTCACGCCAGCAGTCGGGGTGGACGTAGACGCTGACGTCCCCGACGCCGTCCTCGCCGGGCGGCTCGCAGCTCGCGTAGCCGACGATCTCGACCCCGCGCTCGGCGACGAACAGCGTCAGCTCCGGGCGCTCGATGGCCGCCTCCAGAAACTCCCGCGAGTACCCCTGGGCCAGCATCTCCTCGACGGTCTCCTCGCTCACGAAGTCGTAGGTCTCGTGCCAGACAGCACGCGCGACCCGCCGGATCGCCCCGGCGTCGTCGGCCGTCGCTTCCCGCACCCGCACGGCTGTTCCCATGCCCCCCATTGCCCCGGTGTCGTGAAAAGTAAAGCGAAAATTTATACCAGCGACTTCCCACCCTTCGGGTATGGACGTGGTTCCGTCGGTAGTACGTCGGCCCGCGTAGACCGGCCAGTCCCGGATTCTCGTTCCGCCGAGACAGAACCCGACAGCCACCGGAGTGAGTTATGACAGAGATTCCAGACACGTACGATCCGGCGAGCGTCGAGGAGAAGTGGCGCGAGCGCTGGAAGGAGATGGACGTGTACAGCTACGAGGGCACAAAACCGGATTACGTCGTCGACACGCCCCCGCCCTACCCCACTGGCAACCTCCACATCGGGAACGCCCTGGGGTGGTGTTACATGGACTTCGCTGCCCGGTACCACCGCCTGAAGGGTGAGGACGTCCTCTTCCCCCAGGGGTGGGACTGTCACGGCCTCCCGACGGAGGTCAAAGTCGAGGAGAAGGAGGGCATCCACCGGACCGACGTCCCACGCGAGGAGTTCCGCGAACTGTGCATCGAGCACACCGAGGAGCAAATCGACGCGATGAAGGAGACGATGCACACGCTCGGCTTTTCCCAGGACTGGGACCACGAGTACAAGACCATGGACCCCGAGTACTGGGGCGAGACCCAGCGGTCGTTCGTCCGGATGGCCGGGGAGGGGTACGTCTATCAGGACGACCACCCCGTCAACTGGTGTCCGCGCTGCGAGACCGCTATCGCCGACGCCGAGGTCGAGACCGCCGAGGGCGTCGACGGTACCCTCTACTACATCACCTTCCCGGGCGCTGACGAAGAGACCGACGAGATCGAAATCGCAACCACGCGCCCCGAGTTGCTGGCCGCCTGCGTGGCGATGGCGGTCGACCCCGAGGACGACCGCTACGCCGATCGCGTCGGCGACACCTTCGAGGTCCCCCTGTTCGGCCAGGAGGTCGAACTCATCGCAGACGAACAGGTCGACAGCGACTTCGGGACCGGCGCGGTGATGATCTGTACCTTCGGGGACAAGCAGGACGTCGACTGGTGGGCCGAGTACGACCTGGAGACGCGGATGGTATTCACCGAGGACGGCCAGTTGACCGACGCCGCCGGCGAGTACGCCGGCCTCGACATCGAGGACGCGAAAGAGGACATCGTCCAGGATCTCCACCGCGATGGGCACCTCAACCGTTCCGAGCCCACCGAACAGAACGTCGGCCAGTGCTGGCGCTGTGACACACCCATCGAGATCCTCTCCCGCGAGCAGTGGTTCGTCGAGGTCCGCCAGGACGAAATCCTGGAGACCGCACGGGATGTCGAGTGGATTCCCGAGCACATGTACGACCGCCTGGAGGACTGGACCGAGGGGATGGAGTGGGACTGGGTGGTCTCGCGCCAGCGCGAGTTCGCCACGCCCATCCCCGCGTGGTTCTGTGTCGACTGCGGACACACCCACATCGCCGAGGAGGAAGACCTCCCCGTGGTGCCAACCGACGAGGACCCCGTCGTCGGGACCTGCCCCGAGTGTGGCAGCGAGAACTGGGAGGGCGAGACCGACGTGATGGACACGTGGATGGACTCCTCGATCACGCCGCTGTGGGTCCAGGGCTGGCCCGACGCAGAGTTCGAACCGACGACGCTGCGCGAACAGGGCCACGACATCATCCGCACCTGGGCGTTCTATACGATCCTCCGGGTGACGGCGCTCGAAGAGGAGATCCCCTGGGAGGACGCGCTGATCAACGGGATGGTCTTCGGCGAGGACGGCAACAAGATGTCCAAATCGCGGGGCAACTTCGTCCAGCCGGAGGAGGCCGTCGCGGAGTACTCCGCGGACGCCTTCCGGCAGGCGATGGCGCTGGGCGGCCAGCCGGGCAGTGACATCCAGTTCCAGTGGAAGGAGGTCAAGTCGGCGAGTCGCTTCTCCACGAAGGTCTGGAACATCACCCGGTTTGCGGCCAGCCACCTCGACGACGAGCGCGAGCCGCTGGCGGAGCCAGCCTACCGGGACGTCGACCGGTGGATCCTCTCGCGGTGTTCCCGGACCGCCCGCGAGGTCGGGGCGCACATGGACGAGTACCGCTTCGACGCCGCCCTCCGGGAGCTACGGGAGTTCGTCTGGGGCGACCTGGCCGACGACTACCTCGAACTCATCAAGGGCCGCCTCTACGAGGGCCGGCCGGGCGAACGGGACGCCGCCCGGCAGGCACTGTTCACCGCGCTGTCGGCCTCGCTCCGGATGCTCGCGCCCTTCGCGCCGTTCCTCACCGAGGAGGCCTGGCACGCCCTCCCGGGGACGGATGGGAGCGTCCACGGGGCCGAGTGGCCCGACCTGTTGATGGCCGACGAGGCGGCCGAGGCTGCCGGGGCGCTCATCGCCGACGTCGCCTCGACGATCCGGGGCTGGAAGTCCGACGAGGGGATGGCGCTGAACGCGGAACTGTCGAAAGTCGAGGTCTATCCCGAGGAGACGCCCGACCGGGCTGTCGACACCTACGACCTCTCGGAAGCGGTCAACGCGCCGGTCCACGTCAGGCAGGGCGAGCCGAACGTCGAACTCGTCCCCGTCGAGGTCGAACCCGACCACGCCACCATCGGGCCGGAGTTCAGGGACCGCGCTGGCGAGGTCATCGCCGCACTCGAGTCGATGGACCCGGCCGAGGTCAAGTCACAGAAACGGTACGACGACGGGATCGAGGTCGATATCGGCGGCGAAGTCGCCGTCATCCCGGGCGAGGCCGTCAGTATCCGCGAGGAACACCGGGCCGAATCCGGCGAGGAAGTCGCCGTACTCGAGGGCGAGCGTGCGACGATTCTCGTCTATCCCTGACGCTCCCGGGTCTGGACGACTGGCACCGTGACGTGCCGGAACCGCGGACGGACCGGCC
>JAHENO010000300.1 GCA_018609945.1 Haloarculaceae archaeon
GAAGGCCGTCTGGGGATTTTCGATGTCGACCTCCGACAACCGTTTGGCCCGCCCCGTCTCCGTCCCGATGTACTCCATCACGAGGACGTTGCGCTCGACGGCGATGGGGATCGGGACGCGCACGCCGGCCTCCATCGCACGCTCTAAGTTGGCGTATTCCTTGCGCACCCAGGCGGTGACGATCGCCTTCTTGTCGTGGCCCAGCCCCTCGAATCGGGGGTCGCCTTCCAGGTACTCGCCCATCTCGCGGAAATCGGAGGCGTTGATGCGGTAGACCTTGACCGCGACCTCGGGACGGCCGCCGGCACCCAGTCGGTCGCTGGCCGCCGGGCCGGCCAGGGCCTCGTAGACGTTGGCCTCCTTGCCCGTCGAGAGCGGGCCGCCGAAGGCCTCGATGTAGCCGTCCTGGACGAGTTTGTACAGCGCCCCGTAGGTGGCTTCGTCGAAGACCGACTCCTCGACTTTGAACTGGTCGGCGTCCGTGATGCGCTCGCGGAACTCGCTGAACTCGCGGTCGCGCTTGCGGGCGATGCGGTCGGCCTCCGTGTCGCTGACGTCGATTTCCTCGAACTCGTCGCCGGGCGTCTCGGACTCGTCGGTGTCGAGCAATCCGTACTCCGTCATGAGAAAGAGAAACCGCGGGAACCCGACCGGTGACGGGCGCGTGCGAACATGTTACTCCTGGATGTGTCCCTCCTCCTTGAGCTGGTCGGCCTCCTGTTTCTCGTAGCGCCACGTGATGTCGGCCTTCTCGTCTTGCCAGTCCCACGGTTCGACCAGCACGACGTCGTCCTCGCGGATCCAGATGCGCTTTTGCATCTTCCCCGGGATGCGCGCCGTGCGTTCGACGCCGTCCATACACCGTACTTTCACTCTGTTCGCTCCCAGCATGTCCGTCACGACCGCGAACACCTCGTCTTCCTCGGGCATTCGGAGGTCCTTCCGCCCCTCGTTGTCGCTCATACCTGCCGGTTCGCCGGGCAGACTGTTTAACCTTTGCAAGGCGCGTGTGCTGTGGCAGCACGTAACACGGTTCGGTTGTGTGGCGCGGTACCACTCCGCAAATGTGTGGCGTGTTACCACTACACTCACGACGCTCGAAGCCGGAGTTTTAACCGTGGGCCGCGGGGAGGGCGCACATGCTCGACAAACTCGGTGTGGTCGGCTTCCTCGGCGTACTGCTGATGCTCGGTGGTGTCGCGGTGGTCGCCGTCGAGAGCCTCCTCGTCGCCGCCGGGATCGCGTTCGTGGTCGCGGGGCTGGGACTCGTGGTGTTCGGCCTCGTGCGGAACCTCCTGTCCTCGCTCGGGATGGGCGGGATGGTCTAGAGTTTCTCGGCCGCCCGGGCCTGCTCGGCACGCCGGTCTGCCTGGTCGAGCCGTCGCTCGGTCGCTCGTCCGACATCCTCGGGCACCGCATCCTGCCCGCGCGCCTCGGACAGCCGCTCGGCCACCCGGGTGAGGCGTTCGGCCACCCGGGCGAGTGCCTCGTCGGCCTGTCCGCGGTCTTTCGCCTCGGCGCGTTCCTGTGCCCGACGGGCCGCCTCCGTCACCGCGTCGAGTGCCCGCACCAGGCCGCGGGCGGCGCTCTCCGGGCCGCCATCCTGCCCGCCGGAGCCACCCTCCTGTCCGCCGCCGGACTGGCTGTCGGTGTCGTCGAGGTCGACGTCCGCCGCCTCCGCGACTGCGTCCCGGGTCTCGGCGGTCACGTCCACCAGGAACGCGGCCAGCGACGCCTTCCCGGTCCGTGGCTCCTCGATCCGGATGCGTCCGTCGTTACTGTCGTCGTCATCGTCACTGCCGTCGTCTCCACCGACTTCGCTCACCCCAGTCCCCGCCCGGACGCCGGGATTGACGCGGAACGCACCCACCTCGTCGTCGGCGTCCCTGATCTCGGTGGTGTAGGCGCCGCCGTCGTGGACGTAGACGGCGTCCGGTCCGGAAAGCGGCGCGTCGTAGAGCCGCCCCCCGAAGTCGTCCTCGACTGCGAGGGCCGTCAGTTCGCTGTCCGCCGCCGCCGGGTCGATCTCTAGTTTCCGGGCGCGCTCCCGGGCCACCAGGGGAATCTCCCCCTCGGCGCCCGCGACGGTCGGCCCCTCCTCGGCGACCGAGACGGTCTCGCTGTGGGGTGCGACGCCCGCGCCGTTGACCGTCAACTGGTGGTCGCCCGCTGGCACGTCCTGTGCGGCGACGACGCCGCCGAAAGTGGGGGCTGCCTCGGGGTCGCTCTCGAGCAGCGCGACCGACTCGACGGTCGTCGCCTCGGTCGTCAGCCCCTCGTCCTCGGGAGCGTCGTCGGACGTGACGGCGTTTCTGACCGACGCGACGACGGAATTGATCGGCGCGGGCTCGCCGATCGCGTCGTAGCGGTCGGCCAGCGCCCCCCGGTGGTTCGGGTCGGAGATGTCGGCCGCCGGGTTCTCGTAGCGGGGGCTCTGCCAGGGGACCGCCGTCGTCGTGATGTGGTCCGCGATGGCGTCCTCGACGAACCCGGGAATCGCGAACTCGAAACTCAGCTGCGGGCCGGTAAAGTCGGCGATGTGTTCGAGTTCGCTCGCCGGCACCAGTTCGTACTCGACGTCGGCGTCTTCCTCGCGCTCAGCGTGGCCGAAAAGCACGCCCGTCTCCCGGGACGGCAGGTCCGAGGGCGGCGAGGCGAGCGCGTCGAACGACCGCACGACCAGGTCGCCGTCGATGAGGTCCGACTGCTCGACTGCTGGCAGTTGCTCGTGTTCGTAGACCGGCGCGCCGTCGAGTTCCGGGACGACGTAGGGGAGCCGCGATCCCTCGTCGCGCGGGAGGCCGTAGGCGAGTGGCACCTCGGCGAGGTCCTCGAGCCCCTCGATGGAGCTGTTCGTGATGTCCGCGAACAGTCCGTCCGACGGGAGCCGCTGGAACCGGTCGCGCTCCTCGTTGACCGACAGCGCGCTCGAGTGTGACCCCAGTTCCGAGAGGATGCGGGGCACGTCGGCCTCCGGGTCGAGGAACTCGTTGTTGGGTATCTTCCGCGAGTGGGAACTCGCGACGTACAGCTGCGGGTCGCCGGTGTCGGTGTCGACGAAGACGTGCAGCACCTCCCAGTCGTGCCAGTGGAAGTTGGTGGTGAACTGGTCGAACGCCGAGTACATCCAGTACTGGACGGCCGCCAGCGGCGACTCCTCGTACTGGACCACGTTGTAGAAGACTGTCGGGTCCGGCGGCGCCTCGTCGTACCGGTCGGTGTAGCCGTCGAAGGCGTCGAACCCGTCGACGACCGTCTCGCCGTCCTGCTCGCTCTCGTAGGGGCGGGGGTCTGTCGGGTACCACTCCTCGGCTTCGTCGAAGTAGATCGCGGGCGCGAACCGGGTGGCGAGATCGAGCGCCGTTTCCTCGTCGACACCCGTCGTGGCGTCGTCGTTTGAGCCGGTCGTAGGGTCGTCATCGACGCCGGTCGTGGGGCCGTCCTCGCCGCGCTCGAAGAGGCCACAGCCAGCCAGCGCCGCCGCGGCGGCACCCCCGAGCGCCCCCAGCGCCGTCCGTCGGTCGATGGACTCTCTGGCGGGGTTATTCACAGTGCCGACATGCCGGCCTGGCGTGGTAAATGCATTGTGGCCCGCGGGCGGCGGCAGGACCGGGTCAGACCGAGACGCACGACTCGGGGGTGAGTCGAAAGCGGGACGAAAGGTCCCGTTCGCAGCCGGTTGGAGGCGGATTCGCCGGGAAAGAAGCTGTCAGAGGCACGGTCCGGGTCGGTCTCCCCCCAACGCGGCGTGTGAGCATTTCACGGCCGTCCACAAAGGTTTGACGCTTATCCCCTTTTTTCCGGGAACGGTCTAGAGGTTTTCGCGCTGGTAGGCGCCGTCGTATGTGTCAGCGTGGTCGGCCGCCGCCAGCACGAGCTGTGCGATCCGGGCGCCCCGTTCGAGTTCGATGGGGTGGTGGACCTCCAGTAGTCCCTCGCCGCGTCCCTCGTAGCCGGCGTCCCAGACCGCCGTGTTCAGCATACAGGAGTTCCGGAGCAGCGACGACCGCGGGTAGAGGAACCCGACGTGCTCCTCGGGGATCGCGACCCGCTCGGCGTACTCGACGACGTACCCGCCCGGGTCGAGGTGGTAGACGCCGTCCTCGGCGTCGAGTTCGCGCCGGTCGCCGACGGTTTTGTCCCCGCGTTCGATGCGCCCCGGCGTGACCTGTTCGTAGACCGCACCCAGCGTCAGGTCGACGCCGTTCGGCTGGACCTGTGCCGGACGGAGTTCGCCCAACTGGTCGGCGACGAACTGCCCGCTCCTGAAC
>JAHENO010000301.1 GCA_018609945.1 Haloarculaceae archaeon
CGCGCAACGACCTCATCACACGGTCGGTCGCCGAAACCGACAGCACACCAGGGGCGACGTACGTCCAACCGGAATCCGATTCGTCACTTGAGCAGGCCTGGATCGGCGACAGCATCCCCATCGGCGCGAGTAAGCTGACGACAGAGGCGTTCCGGAACCGACTCGACCGGGACGCGAGCACGGGGGACATCTCTATCACGATCGTTCTGAACGATTCGCGAATGGACGACGAGAGCGACGTGGTCAACCGTGCATACGGTGACCGCGACGACCTCCCGTTCGACGTGAGTGTGCGCAGGGATTTGCACACCGAAGAGCTTCGCGACGTGCTCCAGCAGCAGAGTAGTTTCTTCCACTACATCGGTCACATCGAACAGGACGGCTTCCAGTGTCTCGACGGGAAGCTTGACGCCTCGACGGTCAGAGAAACCGGTATCGATTCGTTCCTGCTGAACGCGTGTAACTCCTACGAGCAGGGACTGAACCTCATCGAAGCCGGAGCCATCGGGGGCATCGTCACACTGAATGAAGTTATCAACGACGGTGCCGTGCGGATCGGGGAATCGATCGCCCGGCTATTGAACGCCGGCTTCCCGTTGCGGGCGGCACTGACAATCGCCCGCGACGAGAGCGTGCTCGGCGGGCAGTACATCGTCGTCGGAGACGGGGGAATGACCGTTACTCAGGCTCCCAGCAGGACACCGACCCTTCTGGAGATATCCAGGGCTGACGGGGGCTTCGTCGTCGAAGTCGAAACGTATGCCACCGACGACGCCGGACTCGGCACGGTCTACAAGCCGCATCTGCCTGAAAACGAGGAGTACTTCTTGAACTCGGGCAACATCGAGACGTTCTATCTGTCCGAAGAGGCCTTGACCACGTTCTTTGAACTGGAGAACATGCCGGTCCGGAACGGAAACGACCTCTGCTGGAGTTTGTCGCTCGATCCGGCCGACATCGACTGAGAGTGACCGTTCCAAGCCATTACTGGATCGACCGCACCATCCCAACGCGGTCGACACGTACAGTGTCGTACCCGTGGCTACGACGCTCTCAGTGTCGAGTCGATCGAAAAAGCCTGCCGGTAGACGCGCCTGTGAATCAACTGATCGACGAGCCAGCACCGGCCGCTGCCGTTCCGGCCTGCGACAGCAGGAGTGTCATTGTGAACAGTACGCCCATCATCCGGGGGTGCTCGCGGAGGAATTCCGCGACGTTTGTATCGGACATGATACGAATAGAATGGAGGGCGGTAGTAAGTTAAAATTATCTGATATTTTCTTACATGATATTAGTTGTATTAAAGCGAATTTTTCTGTATGCGGAGCGACGTGCCGCGAATGGACGGCGAGAGTGTGCAACCGCGGAGAGAACGCGAGGCGATCCAGCCAGAGGCCACAATAGTTATCACATACCCCCACAAATAACTACACCATACTGGGTCGAACTGGTGGAGTCCGGACAGCGAGGTCATTTCTGAAATGAGAACAGTACAACACTAACCCATGATACAGCCGACGAGCGAGACAGCCGCGACGGTCACGCTGTCGCAGGTCCTGTCGAGTCGACGCGCGGAGCAGGAGGCGACGCCGCTCCTCCGGAGCGGGATGTCGGAGTGCGTCGACAACGATGTGATCGATATTCCGCTCCCGGTAGCGGGAACCGACCAGGATGACCCTATCCGGGTGCTCCACGTCGACGACGATCCCCACTACGGGGAGTTGACCAAGACGTGCCTCGAGCGGGTAGACGAGGCACTCACCGTCGTCGAGGAGAAGACGGTCGTCGAGGCGCTGACCCAACTCGACGAGGGCGAGTTCGACTGCGTCGTCAGCGACTACGACATGCCGAACACGGACGGCATCGATTTCCTCGAAATCGTGCGCGAACGGCATCCCGACCTCCCATTCATTCTCTTTACCGGCAAGGGCAGCGAGGAGATCGCGAGTGAGGCCATCTCGAAGGGCGTCACCGACTACATGCAGAAGGGCGGCAGCACCGACAGCTACGAGGTTCTCGCCAACCGCGTCCGCAACGCCGTCGAGCAGTACCGCAGCCAGAAGCGGTTCTGGAACGCCCTGACCTGGTACCAGCACCTCGTCGAGCAGGACATCGCAGGGGTGTTCATCGTCCAGAACGAGGAGTTCATCTACGTCAACCAACGTCTCGCGGACCTGTTCGGGTACGCACAGAGCGACCTCGTCGGGGACACGCCGCGTACCATCGCCAGCCGCCCCGCGGACGAGGCCGACATCCGGGACGCACTGGGGGCAGACCACGACGTCACGGACACGTTCCGGGTCGAGTTCACGGGCCAGCGAGCCGACGGGATCGAAATCGCGGTCGAAGCCCACGGCGGCGGAATCAACTACGAGGGGGAACCGGGCTGTATCGGCGTCCTGTGGCGACGGCACCATTCCGGCGCCACCGACGAAACCGATTGATCGCCACCCCACGACTTTCGGGGGACGCTTACTCACGACCGTGCGCTATCGACCGATCTCTGCCAACAGATGGGACAGGTGCAGCCGGTCGTTCGTCCCCTCGGTGAGGTCCATATCCACCTCGCCGGCGAGCCGGGACAGCCGGGCGAGTTCGTCGCCAGCGTACCGCGAGCGGGCCACCGCGAGGACATCCTCGAGGACCTCGGCGCCGCTGTACCCCTCGTCGACGAGCAACTCGTCCAAGGTCTTGCGGGCGTCGGTGAACGCGCCGGCCTCGGCGTCCGCTAACATCTCGCCGACGCGTTCGTCGACGCCGATCCCCGAGAGCACCTCGTAGGCGGCGTTCATCGTGATCTCGCCTTCCTGTTCGTGGGTGGTCTGGGCACCCAGGATCGCCGCCCGGAGGTCGCCGTCGGCGGCCCCGGCGACGTACTCGAGGCCGTCCTCCTCGTAGGCGGCGCCCTCGCGGTCGACGATCTCCCGGAGGACCGCGACGATCTCGTCGTGGGTGGGCGACCGCACGGGTACGGGGAAACACCGCGACCGGATGGGCGGGATGAGCGCCGACGGCTGGCGTGTGACGACGACGAACTGCGTCGTCTCGTAGTACTGCTCCATGACGCGCCGGAGGGCCTGCTGGAAGTCCTCGCGCATTCCCTCCGCGTTGTCAAGGACCACGGTCTTGTACTCGCCCCTGACGGGTGCGTAGCTGGCCGACTCCTTGAGGACGTGGTTGATCAGGTCGGCCTTCGAGGAGTTGCGGCGGCGCTCGGCGTCGATGAACCGGCCAAAGCGGGGGTCGTCGGCCAGTTCCTTCTTGCTGAGGTCGAAAAAGTCCGCGACGTTGATCTCGATGCGGTCGGCCTCGGGGGTGGCGTGAGCCTCGCGAGTCAGCGCCCGCACCGCCGCCGTCTTGCCGGCCCCCTTCGGGCCGTGGACGACGAGGTTCATCGGCTCGCTGACCGCCCGCCGGAGGTGGTCCCGGACGCCCGCCTGGGGCAGGTCCGCGATGTCGGGTGCGTGCGCTTCGGTCCACAGCGGCGCGTCCATCGACTCGCGGTTGGACGTGGACGGGTACAAAACTTCCCCATTCGGAGCGCCGGCCGGTCGACCCTGCGCGAGGACACCAGGGAACGAACCGTCACTGTTCGCACCGACGAGGAACTGGAGCGTGCGCGCGAGACACTCCGCCAGCGAAGCGTCCCGTACGACTTCGCGTCCGAGACCCCAGCGAGACGGTCTACCGGTACGACACCGATGGCGGCGTCACGTTTTGCGGGCGGTGTCGTACCCAGGTGTCGCCCGCGGACGCTGCCTGTCCAGCTTGCGGGTACGCGCTCCGGGTAGAGCGTCCGGCGCCGGCCGCGACCGCCGACGGGTAGCGGTCGCCACCGCAGGGTTGTCACATTTCCAATAGTTCGTGGTATTGAGGGAGTGAATAGGAGCGCCTGGCACACCAGGGAATCGGCAAGCAGATTGAAAACGGTACACTCCCATACAGTTACTGTGGCAACATATCCGGCGGGAACGCTCCGTGCCGATGGCGGGACACCGGCTGTCACGGGCCGGCCGGGACCGATGGTCGTCCAGAGTGACGGACGGATCGTGTCGGTCAACGACGCGGCGCTGGTCATGCTCGGTGCGAACGAGAAAGAGGACGTTCAGTACCGTTCGATGGCGGACCGGATCGACTCCGCGGCGGCGGACCTGGCATCGATCAGCGACCGGACGCGACCGATCTTCGAGCTGTTCCGGGGCGTCTACGAACCCCAGCCCTGGCCGGTGGACGGTATCGTCGACGCGGTCGCCGCCACCCGGGAAGCCTATCCCGGCGCCGAGATCGTAGTCGACTGCCAGGCCCCCCGGGACGTGCCGGTCGCGAGCGGCCGGGCCGTGTCGATCGCACTCACCGAGGCAGTCGAGAACGCGATCGTCCACAACGACCGCGAGACCCCGACCGTGGAGGTCGGGATCCGCGCAGTCCCGGACCCGCCCCGCCTCCACATCGACATCGCGGACGACGGGCCGGGCGTCCCCACGGACGAGTGGGAGATCGTCCAGTCGGGGGTCGAACGGCCACTCTCCCACACGACCGGGATCGGCCTGTGGCTGATCAACTGGACGGTGACGGCAGTCGGGGGGAAAGCGACGATGGCCGCAAACGAGCCACGCGGGACCGTCGTGCGTCTGGAAGTCCCACTGGAAGAGTAGCAATCGATTCCCCCACGAAAGCGACACGATGGCAAGATTGGGCGGTAAAATGCCATGTTATACCCATGGAGACGGCAATAAGCATATGAGCGTCAACACGTCGAACAGGCAGGTGATCGTCGTCGGTGGCGGGCGCGTGGGACGGCGAACGGCAGCACGACTGACCGAGTCGGGCTACATGGTGACAGTCATCGAGCGCGATGCGGCCAAGTGCGAGCGGATCGAGGGACACACCGTCAGCCGCGTGATCGCGGGCGACGGGACGGACGTCAAGCGCTTCAAGGAGGCCAATCCGACCATGGCGGACGTCGTCGCCGGGCTCACGAACGACACCGAGACGAACCTCGCGGTGTGCGAACTCGCACGCGAGCTGGTCCCGGAGGTCAGGACCCTCGCGCGCATCAGCGAGGACGGCGAGCAGGCCTACGCACACCTCGCACACGTCGACAACGTCGTCTACCCGGCGGCGGCCGGCGCGGCCATGGCTGCCGATCGGATCACGATGGACCAGCCGGGGATCGTCTCTCCGGCGGGAAGGCCCGAAGGGGCGCCCACGGAGTGACGGTCAGCCGGGCGCCCCGGCACGGGGCAACGGACGCCCCAGTGACGGCGCAGTCAGTTGGACCGGACGGTCAACACCGGCACCGACGAGAGGCGCACGACCTTCTCGGCGACGCTCCCCAGCAGGAGGCGGTCGAGCCCGGTCCGGCCGTGCGTGCCCACCACCACGAGGTCGATGTCGTGTTCGTCGACGTACTCGACGATCTCCTCGTGTGGCAGGCCCCGGACGGTGGCCCCCTCGACGTCGGAGACACCTGCCTCCTCGGCCAGTTCGACGGCCTCGGCGACCACGCGCTCGCCGGCTTCCTCCATCGACTCGGCCGTCGCGGCCGGTGACGGACCCATCGACTCGACGGTCTGCACCTCGACGACGTTGAGTACGTGCAACTCGGCTCCCTGGTCGTCGGCGAGGTCTATCGCCTCCTCGATTGCGGCTCCTGCGGCGTCACTGCCGTCCGTTGCGACCAGTATTCGGTCGTACATACACGATGGTTCGCCGGTGAGTCCCTAAACTCCGCGTGTGCTTCTCAGATCCCCGGGAATTGCCATCACTCCTGCGGAGCCTCGACGACGCCCGTGATCTCCTCGGCCGCGATCCGTCCGGTGACGAACTCGACGTCGGCGTCGGTATCGAACACCCGGACGTAGGGGATCTGGAGGTTGCGGACGACCTGCGCCAGCGACTCCCCGGATCCCCCTCGTGGATGGCGCTGACGCACCTGGTCAAGGTCGGCCAGCTCCTCGATCGGACCGCGGACCAGCACGCTCTGCCAGCCCTGCTCGGTCTCGCCGTAGACGACGAGGGTGACCTCCTCGGCAGCCGCGATGAACTCGCGTTTCGTGCTGTCCGGGCCGTATCCCAGTCGGAGATACACCGCCCGCGTCTCCGGGTCGTAGGCGAACGCCACGGGGATTCCGTATCCGCGGTCGTCCCGCCCCAGCGAGAGGACGCCGGTGCGCTGGGCCCGGAGGAACGCCTCGCTTTCCGACTCCGGGAGGGTCCGGACGGTGTGACTCATTCTGCCTCCCGGCCGGCGCGGTGACGGTCCTGGGGAGGAGTCGGTCCGGGCGCTCCGTTCGAGGGAGGTGCTGGTGTCGACATGCGACCGGCTTCCCCGTGCGAAGACTTCGGTCTGACGGGCATTCCCCCGCGTGTGGGAACCGGACGCCTCGGGCCAAACTGCGCTCTGGATGCACGGTCAGGAGAGCTGTCGACAGCCCGGACCCGGGAGCTTGATTCCCCCTGGCGTGAGAACGGTCGGACGGTTTAGGCCTCCCGGCGACGGACCGCCCGGTATGTCAGTCGAGGAACTCGGCGAGACGGGGCTCTCGAAGATGGCCGACGACGAGATCGACGAGTTTCTGGCGTCCCAGCGAAGCGGCGTGCTCGCGCTCCCCGGCGAGGAGGCACCCTACGTTGTGCCGATGTCCTTCGGCTACGACGACGAGGGTGACGGCGCCGTGTACTTCGCGTACGCGCTCGGGGCCGACAGCACGAAAGAGCGGTTGAGCGACCGGGCGACCACCGCGCGGTTTCTCGTCTACACGGCGGATTCGCCGTTCCACTGGGAGAGCGTCCTCGTGAGCGGGCCGATCGAACGCCTGCCACAGGAGGCGTGGGACGGGGCACCCCTCGATGACGCCTGGCGGCCGGCCCTCCTCAGGGACGCCGACCTCTCCCGCGGGGCCGCAGTCTACCGACTGGACGCCGCGGAACGGACGGGGCTCAGACACGCTGGCCTCCCGCCCGGATTCGAGCGGTAGCCGGGACCGCTATCGGTCCGCGAGCCCGAGCAGGGCCTCGACGTCGACCGACTCCGCGAGAAGTTCCTCCACGCGCGCGATCGCCTCGGGGTCGCGGATGCGGCCGGTCCGCAGCGACTCCTCGAGGCGGTCGATGGTCGTCCGCGTGTCCGTCCGCACGGACAGGAGCGGGACACCGCGGTCCTCGGCCTTCCCGACGACGGTGCTCGGCGGGCGGTAGCCCCCGGTCAGGACGAGACACGCAACGCCCGGGGCCTCCAGTGCCGCTGCCTGCACGTCCGGGCGGTCGCCGCCGGTCACGACCGCGGTCCCGCGGGCGCGGCGGAGCCGCTTGAAGGCGGCGTCTCCCCCCATCGCACCGACGTCGAACCGCTCGACCAGGCCGTCTGTCGGCGCGTCCGCGGTCAGGATTTCCGCCCCGATCCCTGCAGCGAGGTCCGCGACGGGCACGCCCGCGAGGTCGTCGTCGTGGGGCAACACGCCGACCGTCTCGACGCCCCGCCCCTCGAGGAACGGAATCGCGTCCTCGGTCAGTTCGTCCTGGTCGGCACCCTCGATATCGTTGAAGAGGACGCCGGTCAGCCGGTCGCCCAGTCGCTCCGTGGCGGCCAGCACGTCGTCGAGGTCGGTCGGGTCGTCGTAGCGGCTGACAAGCAGGACCTCGGCGTCGAGCAGGGACGCGACGTCGGCGTCCGTCAACTCGACGATGCCGCCCGTCCAGAGGCGGCCGCCCCCCTCGACGACCATCACGTCGCGGTCGGCCGCGAGTTCCTCGAACCGCTCGACGATCCGCTCGCGCAGCACATCGGGGTCTTCCCGGCCACGGATGGCCTCCCTGACGAACGTCGGCGAGTAGACGACCGGTTCGAGGGTCTCCAGGTCGGCGTCCAGCCCGAGGTGCTCTTTGGCGAGGACGGGGTCCTGGTCGCGGGTCTTCCCGACGACGCTCTCGAGGCGGGTCCCCTTGGGTTTCATGTAGCCGACGCTGGCGCCGCGGTCCCGCGCGAGGCCCGCGAGCGCGATGGTGATGGCCGTCTTGCCTGTGCCCTCCGCCGTCGACGTGACGAGTAGCGTGGTCATGGTTCCTCCTCGAGTGTGAGCCGCAGGTCGACTGCGGTCGCGCCCTCGGCGGTCGCGAGGACGGGGTTGATGTCCAGTTCCGCGATGGCGGGAAAGTCGGTCGCCAGCTGGGAGATGCGCCCGATTACTTCCGCCAGGGCGTCCGTGTCAACGGGCTCCCGGCCGCGGGCGCCGTGCAACAGCGGCGCGGCGTCGATCTCCTCGAGCATCGCCCGCGCGTCCCGTTCGCCCACCGGCGCGACCCGGAAGGTGGTGTCCTCGAGGACCTCGACGAAGATGCCGCCGAGCCCGAACATCACGAGCGGTCCGAACTGCGGGTCGCGGGTCACGCCCACGATGGTCTCCGTTCCCGCGTCGGTGTCGAGCAGCTCCTGGACCTGCACGCCGAGCACCCGCGCGTCGGGCTGGTAGCGGCGGGCGCGAGCGACCAGCGTCTCGAAGGTCTGCCGGACCTCCCCGCTGGGGACGCCCACCTCGACGCCGCCGATGTCGGACTTGTGGAGGATGTCGGGGCTGACGACCTTCATCACCACCTCGTCGCCGAGACGCTCGGCGACCCGTTCGGCGGCTGCCGGGTCGTCCACGACCTCCCCGTCGGGGGTCGGGATGCCGTAGGCCTCCAGCAGGTCCATCGCCTCGACGCCGAGCCGGTCGGCGCCGCGGTCGCGCGCCCGGTCGAGGACCGCCCGGGCGCGCTCGCGGTCGACCTCGAAGGCCGTCGGCTCGGCCGGGGGGCGCTCGCGGACGCGGGCGTACTCGGCGAGCGTCTCGAGGCTGCGGACGGCCCGGGAGGGGTCGAAGTAGGTCGGGACACCGGCGGCGGCCAGCCGGTCGGCGGCCGACTGCGTGGAGCGACCGCCCATCAGGACCGCCGCGAGCGGCGTGCCGTGGGTCTCCTGCTGGCGGACGACCGCGTCGGCCAGGTCCGAAAAGGAGAGGGTTGCCGTCGGGCAGGCGAGCACCACGGCCATCCCCACGTTCGGGTCCCCGAGGACGATGTCGGTCGCCGTCTCGAAGCGCTCGACTGGCGCGTCGCCGATGATATCGACGGGGTTGTAGACGTTCGCCCCCTCGGGGAGTTCGGCGTCGAGTCGGTCCAGCGTCGCGTCCGCGAACGACGCGAGTTCGAGGTCCGTATCGCCGACGGCGTCGGTGGTCAGCACGCCCGGGCCGCCGGCGTTCGTGACGATGGCCACGGCCTCGGCGTCGGGCAGTGGCTGGCCGGCGAGGATGGCGGCGGCGTCGAACAGTTCCTGGACCGTCTCGACGCGCAGGACGCCGGCCTGGCGGAAGCCGGCCTCGTAGGCGCGGTCGCTGCCGGCGATGGCGCCCGTGTGGGAGGCCGCCGCCGAGGCGCCGGCGTCGGTCCGACCGGACTTGACGAGCACGACCGGCGTCTCGCGGGTCACCTCGCCGGCCGCCTCGAGGAACGCCCGGCCGTCGGCGACGTCCTCCAGGTAGCCGAGGATGACGTCGGTGTCGGGGTCGTCGCCCCACTCGCGGACGAAGTCGCCCTCGTCGAGGACCGCCTTGTTGCCCAGCGAGACGACGTCCTTGAATCCGAGCGACCGGTCGGCCGCCCAGTCCAGCACCGCGGTGACGAACGCCCCCGACTGGCTCATGAAGGACACCGACCCGGACGTGGGGTGGGTCGGGGCGAACGTCGCGTTCAGCCCGACGCCGGTGCTCATCACGCCCAGGGAGTTCGGGCCGACCAGGTTCAGGTCGTACTCCTCGGCGATGGCGACGAGGTCCCGCTCCCGGGCAGCCCCCTCGCTGCCGGCCTCCGAGAACCCGGCGGTGATGACGACGACGTTCTCGACGCCGACCTCGCCGGCCTCGCGGACCACGTCGACGGCCACCGCCGGCGGAACGGCGACCACCGCCACGTCCACCGCGTCGGCCTCCGAGAGGGAATCGTAGCAGGAGAGTCCGAGCACCGCCTCCTGGTTCGGATTGACGGCGACGACGCTCCCTGCGAAGTGCTCCAGGAGGTTCCGCGTCACCGCGTGCCCGACGGATCCCTCCTCGTCGCTGGCGCCGACGACGGCGACCCGCTCGGGTGCGAACAGCGTCGCTAGCGATCCCATCTCTCGGGGGTTCGCCGCCGCGGGGAATATATCTGCTGTCTCCCGCAAGCGTAGCGAGCGGGAGCCTTTTGCGCGCCGACGGCCTACGAGGGGCCACTGTGACCGAGAGCGACCGAACGCGAGACGGGACACCGCTCCCCGACGGCGGCGCCGCGGAGGCAGGGACTGGGCCGGGCCTGCCGGCCGAGAGCGAGACGGCCAGTTTCGTGGTGGACGCCAGCGGGCACGTTCGCACCTGGAGCGACGGGGCCGCCTCGCTGACAGAGTGGGCCGCCGGGGACGTCCGCGAGGAACCGGTCGCCGGACTGTTCGCCGGCTCGAGCGACGCGGACTGGGAGGCGGTGCTGGCGGAGGCGGCGACAGCGGGCCACGCGGAGACGGCGGTCCGGTGTCGTCGCTCGACCGGATCGACGTTCCCGGCGTCGGTGACCCTCACGCCGCGCCAGTGGGACGGCGACACGCCGACGGCCTACACGGCGGTCCTGCGCGACGAGACGCCGCGGCGGCGGATCGCCGACGAGCGCCAGTTGCTGGCCGCGGTCGGCCGCGCCGTCGCACGCGCCGACTCATTCGTCGCGGGCGTCGAGACGGCCCTCGAAGCGGTGTGTGACCACACCCAGTGGGCCTACGGGGAAGCCTGGACGCCCACCGAGGACGGCGAGTCCCTGTCCTTCGTCGCCGGCCACGCCGCGGACCCGTCGCTGGCGGCGTTCGTGGCGGACAGCGAGGGCGAGACGTTCGCGGCCGGCGAGGGGTTGCCCGGGCGCGTCTACGCCTCGGGGATGCCCGAGTGGATTCCCGACGCCGCCGACGAGCGCGGGTCGATATTCCACCGTTCGGAGCAGGCCGCCGAGGCCGGCCTCCGGGCGGCGCTTTGCGTCCCGGTGACGACCGGCGACCGCGTCGTGGCCGTCCTCGCGTTTTTCCTGCGCGAGCGCCGCGACGCCGACGACCGCCTGGTCGAGGTCGTCACCGACGTCGCCGCCGACCTGGGCGGGCTGATGGCACGCAAGAAGGCCGCGGACGCCCTCGAACGCGAGCGCGCGCTGCTGGACCGGGTGTTCGAGACGAGTCCGGTCGGCCTCCTCGTGACCGGCGCCGACAGCACGGTCGAGCGGGCCAACCGCGAGGCCGGCGCGATCGTGGGCCAGTCACCGGAGTGGCTCGTGGGCCGCCAGTTCGGAACGCTGGGGGCGTTCCGCGACGCCGACGGCGACCCCGTCGCGGACGCCGATCTGCCGGTCGCGCGAGCGGTCGAGACCGGCGAGGCCGTCGCGGACGTCGACCTCCGACTCGAACGGGCGGACGGCGAGACGCGCTGGGTCCGGGTCAGTGCGGCGCCGATACCGCTCGCTGGCGACGGCGAGCACGTCACCGTCGCCCTCGAGGACGTCACCGAGCGCACGGAGCGCGAACAGTCCCTGCGGACGTTCCGGGCGGCCGTCGAGCAAGCCGGCCACTCGATCTACGTGACCGACCCCGACGGCACCATCCAGTACGTCAACCCGGCCTTCGAGGAGATGACCGGCTACAGCGCCGAGGAGGCCATCGGGGAGACGCCGAACATCCTCAACTCCGGCGAACACGGCAGGGAGTTTTTCGCGGACCTCTGGCGCACCATCCTCGACGGCGAGGTCTGGACGGGCGAGGTGACGAACGAGCGGAAATCCGGCGAGCAGTACGTCATCAACCAGACCATCGCGCCGATCCTCGAGGACGGGGAAATCCAGCGGTTCGTGGCGGTCAACGACGAGATTACCGAGCAGAAACGCCGCGAGCGGACGCTCCGGCGCCAGCGCAACTCCCTGGAGCGGGTCAGACAGATCATCGAGAGCCTGCGTCCGATCAACCGGGAACTCGCGCGGGCCGGCACCCGGGAGAAGATCGACCGGGTCGTCTGCGAGGAACTGGCACGGTCGGAGGCGTACCTGTTCGCCTGGGTCGGCGGTTACAACCGGGCGACGGGCGAGATCGAACCGCGGGAGTGGGCCGGCGTCGCGGACGGGTTCGTCGACGAACTCGACCTCGCGGTCGGCACGAGCGCCGTCGACCCGGACCCCTTCGAACGGGCCGTCGCCGAGGCCGAGGTCAGCGTCCGCCAGGAGATCCCGACCGCCCCCGTCTCCGGACCGCGCCGCGACCGCGCGATCAAGTACGGCTACCAGTCCGTCGCGGCGGTGCCGGTCACCTACGGCGAGACCGTACTCGGCGTGCTCGGCGTCTACTCGGCCCGACCGGAGGCGTTCGACAGGTACGAACGGGGGCTGTTGCGCGAACTCGGCGAGCGGGTCGGCCACGCGATCAACGCCGCCGAGAACAAGCAACTCCTCCAGGCCGACACCCTGGTCGAGGTGGAGTTCGAACTCGGGGCCGACTCCGTGTTCGCCGCCGTCTCCGGGGAGCGTGGGTGTCGGCTGTCCGTGCGGAACGTCGTCCCGACCGCCGACCTGGGACAACTCTGCCACGTCGAAGTCGAGGGGGCCGCTCCGGCGGCGGTCGTCGAGACGTTCGACGGTCAGCGGGGCGTCGACCACGCACGCGTCGTCCGTGCCCGCGGCGCGACCGGCGTCGTCGAGGTGACGGTCCGCTCCGGGCCGCTGTCGACGCTGCTCGCACACGGCGGGACCGTCCGGTCGCTGGAGGCCGCCGACGGGGACGCGACGCTGCTGGCCGAAACCGCACCCGGGGCCGACGTTGGCGCCCTCGTCAGCGACCTCGAGGCGACACACGAGGGGACCGTCTTCGTCGCCAAGCGCACCCTCACCCGGGACGCAGCCAAAGTGACGACGACGAAGACTGCCATCGAGGAGAGCCTGACCGACAGACAGCGGGAAGTCCTGACCCTGGCCTACCACGCCGGGTTCTTCGAGTCACCCCGCGACTCCACCGGCGAGGAACTCGCCGAGGCGCTCGGGATCGCCGCCCCCACGTTCTACCAGCACGTCCGGACCGCCGTCCGGAAGGTCCTGTCGCTGCTCGTCGACGCCGAGGACCTCCGCACGAACCCCGAGCGCGACGAGTCCGTGGCACGCCCCCGATAGAATATTTCCGTCACTTTTTGACAAGGCTTTCGCCGATATTATAGATAATTTGAAACTATCTTACTAGTACCCTACACCAATACCGGGGCAGGTGTACGTTCACCTGTCCATGACCGACGACAAACTCAAGGCGCTCCTGCTCGCCATCGACGACGGTGACTGCCGGGAGATACTGCGCGCTGTGGCGGAGGAACCCAAGGCAGTCAAGGAAGTCTCCGACGAGTGTGACGTCCCGCTGTCGACTGCCTACCGCAAGGTCAACCGACTCCACGAGGCGGGACTGGTCGAGGAGAAGGTCCGGCTGAGCGGGTCGGGCAACCACACGAACGTCTACGAGGAGAACTTCGACGGCGCGCTGATCACGCTCGGCGCCGACGGCGATTTCGAGGTCGAACTGGTCCGGAACCGACGCGAGTCACCCCCGAGGGCCAGGGCCCGTGTCGAAGGCTAGCATGGCCGAGTTCAGGCTCTTCTGCCGGACCTGTGCGTTCGAGCACGAGGCCGCCTCACTGGAGGACGCGCTCCGGGTCGAACTCGACCACAAGGAGCAGCACGGGGCCGCCCACGAGGTGACGATCGAGCGGTGTGGGCGCCCCTGAGGCCGGTCGGCCGTGGTCACCCGTGGACGGTTTCCTGGCCGCGGAGCATCCAGTCCAGGCGCTCGCTGGGCTGTTGGTGGACGACTGTCACGGGGATGTCGACCGACCGGATGACCTTGTCGGCAGTGCTGCCGAGCAGCATCTCTTCGAGGTTGGACCGGCCACGCGAGCCCATCACCACCATCTCGATGTCCTCCTCCTCGATGTAGTCGACGATTTCGCGGTGGGTGACGCCGGTCCGGACCGCAGTGACACACTCGACGCCGGCCTCGGCAGCCACCTCGGCCACCTCGCCCGCGACCTCCTCGGCGTGCTCCCGTTGCTCGGCGGCTTTTTCCTCCTGTTCGCCCGTGATGGGCACGATCTTCGCCTCGAACTCGTCGACGACGGCCAGTGCGTGAACGGTGGATCCGAGGCGGGCCGCCAGCCGGATCCCCTCCTCGACGGCGTTCATCGCCTGTGCGCTACCATCGGTCGGGATCAGTATCGGGTCGTACATGGCTCCAGTGACACTTCGCTGTGAGAACACAAATTGCGACCGTCGGTTCCCACTCGGGTGGGAACTCGCGGGTCGGGGCGGCACTCCCAGCGAGCTGGGAACAGTGACGGGGTACTTTGAGGCGAGCGGTGAAGTGCAAGACGGGAAGGGACAACCAAACACATGCACGTGCTGATACCCTTCGATATCGTTCCGGTGAGCAAGCGCGTCCCGTTCGGCGTCGCCCCGGCGAGCGAGAACGCGATGCGGTACGCCATCGAGATCTTCGGCCCACACGAGGACGCCCGCATCACTGCGGTCCACCTGGCGGGGCCCGACGACGCACTGCCGGGGGACATCGGCGCCAGCGAGATCGAGTCCATGGCCGCCGAACACGACGTCTCGGTCGAGACTGACGTGCGGACCGTCGAGAACGCCGATTCGATGGACGCCATCCGCGCCGGCATCCTCGAAATCATCAAGGAAACCGACCGCGACGTCGACGCCGTGGTGATGGGCTACGAGGAGAAGTCCTTCGTCGACAGCGTGTTCCACGACAGCACGGCCAGCCGGGTCCTCGAATCCCACGGCATCCCTGTCACGCTCGTCCCTTGACATCCTCCCGGTGCTGACGCGCGAGGCGTTCGCCTCGAAATTTCCGTAACGAACGACGGCAGTCAGTATCAGTCCTCGGCTTCGCTCGGGCTACAGACGAGCACCGGCCGGTTGGCGTTCAGGATCACCTCCTGGGTGACGCTCCCGAAGACCGCCTTGCCGGCCGGGGTGCGCTTCCGGCCGGCCAGACAGACGAGGTCGGCGTCGCGCTCCTCGGCGAGTGCGAGGATTTCCTGGGCTGGATCGCCGCTGGACTCCTGTAACGACACCGCGACGCCCGCCTCTTCGAGGTGCTCTTTCGCCCGGCGGACCGACGCCATCTGGTGAACGGACGCGCCCGTGGGGTTCTCGGTGAAGTCGTGGAACAGCGTCGCGTGGACCGTCTCGGCCGCGTTCGGGAGGTCAGCGACCGTCTCGGCCTGGGCGATGGCTCGCCGCTCGCTGTCGTCGATACCGAGGATGACTTCGTACATATGCGGGGATAGCGGCTCTGCACCCAAGTCGCTACGGACGACTCCAACCCCGCTGGGAACGGTCATCCGTTTTTATATCTGCCCGTCGGCCGCGGGACGACGCTGGTCTGTTGTGTCACGGGATCGACGTAGACCAGCGGGTCCCCGGCGTCGCCCTCGCTCTCGGCCTCGACCACCCAGAGGTGTGTCTGCCGGCGCGTCCCGACGATGTCGGCGTCGAAGCCCGCGTCGGCGAGCGCGTCGGCAGCCAGCCGTTCGGCGTCCCCAGCGTCCTCGACTGTCACGTCCGACTCGGGCAACCGGACCGTCAGCACCGGACAGGGAGCGTGGCGAACGAGGCGTTCCGCGACGCTGCCGACGAGTCGGCGCTCGACACCCGACCGGCCGTGGGTGCCGGCGACGAGGAGGTCCGCGTCGACCTCCTCCGCGTAGTCGAGGATACTGTCGGCGGGGTCGCCCTCGCGGAGTTCCGTCACTGCCTCGACGCCGCTGGCGTCGGCCAGTGCCGCGACCTGGTCGAGGGCGTGGCGGCCCTGCTCGGTCAACCTTCCCGACCCGGTCAGCCCCCCGAGGAGACCCCGAACGCTCTCGTCGACGACGTAGAGAGCGTGGATGCTCGCGCCGTACTGCCCCGCGAGGTCGACCGCCCGCATCGCGGCGTGTGCGCTCCCCTCGCTCCCGTCGGTCGGGACGAGGATCCGGTCGTACATATCTTACTTGACGATCGTGACGGGGACGGGTGCCTTGTCGACGACGCTCTTGGCGACGCTGCCGACCACCTGCTCGCGCCGGTCCGAGAGGCCGCGGTGACCCACGTAGACGCCGGAGACCTCGAGCAACTCCGCGTGCTCGGTGATCGCCTCGGCGGGCCTGCCCGTCAGGAGTTCGGTCCGGATCTCGATGTCGCCGCCGTGTCGCTGTGCGGCCTCCTGTGCCATCCGCTCGGCCTGGTCGAGAGTCTGTTCGCCACGTTCGATGGCCGTCTCCTCGCCCGCCAATACGATGTCTCCCTCGACGAACTCCGTCTCCGGGGTCAACACGTGGACGATTTCGAGCTCTGCGTCCCAGACGCTCGCCTCGACGGCGGCGTGTTCGACGGCTGTATCGCTGACGGCCGAGCCATCGGTTGCGACGAGATACCGCATACGCGCAGCTACCGACGGGAGCGTAATAACCGCCCGCACGCGTCCCAGGTGCCTGGGAATCGACCGCGACGCGGCCGGTACCGCTGTGTCCCCCGGAACACCCGGCCTAATACGGATTGCTGTAGCCGTTTTCCAGGTCGACCGCACGCTGTACCCCGGTCGATCCGGCAAAGAACTACAGCAATCCGTATAATACGGTCAGCGAACGAACGACACAGGTCGGCGAGAAGAGGCGGCTCAGTCGGCCGTCTCGGGTGCAGGCTCGGGCGTCGCTGCCGGCGGATCGGCGCTGGTGAGCTTGTAGACCGCGTACAGCAGCCAGACCAGCAGGCCCGCCAGGATGATGAAAGAGCGGACCTCCAGCGGTACGAGCGTCTCGTGAACGATCTGTCCCTCGCCGGTGACGGCGTGGGGGCTCCCGAAGAGGGTCTCGACGACCCCGATGACCACTGCACCGAACAGGAGCAGCCCGCCACCGACGTACATCGCGATCTTGTCTGCCGTGGTTGGTGTTGACATGATTGTTAGCCGAGCAGGTACTGCAGCCGCGGGTGGTTCCGGACGACCGCCGTCTTCCGCAGGTAGCCGTCCAGGCCGAACACCTTCCCGGAGCCGAACACGACCACCGTGACGAACAACAACAGCGCCAGCAGGTCGCCGTTGACCATGCCGTGCGCCCAGGCGCCACCGGGGCCGTTGACGAAGTAGAAGAACGTCATCAGGAAGGCTCCGAAGAAGGCCGCAACGCGGGTGAATCCGCCGAATATGAGCCCCAGGCCGATGAGCGTCTGTCCCACCGGGACAGCGACGTTGACGAACGCCAGTCCGGCACCCTCGGCGAAGGGCGCCATGATCGGTGCGAGAATCGACGCCTGTGCGGCGCCGCCGACGAACCAGCCGGCGTCGAACGGCCAGTTGACGAGCTTGTCGAGGCCCGCGTGCAGGAAGTACCAGCCCATGATGAAGCTGAGAAACCTGATCCAGTAGGCCGTCCACGGGCCCGACAGCGTTACGGATACGTCGCGCCCGAGCAACTGCGTCTCGAGTCTGTGGGACGTCTGTGTTGACATACTGTTCCTCCGGGTGGATATATCAGGGGACCGAACATGAACGCGCGGTCCGTTTTCACTCCGCCGGGAACGGGCCGCGATGCCGGCCCAGCGGAACGACGTCGGGGAGCCGGCAGTATGACCACCCGTCACTCGCCAGGGCTGGCCGGCATCTTCCCGTACAGCGAGTACAGGACGAACAGCATCCCGAGTGCGACGATGCTCGTCTGGATCGTCCCGGCCACGAAAATCGAGACGCCGAGTACGTCGAAGAGGAGCCCCTCGACGATCGCACCGATACTGATGAACAGAAAGCCGATGGCGACGTACAGCATCGGTTCGCTCCCGTAGACCCGGTAGCCACGGTAGGCCTTGTAGGCGATCAGGAACCCCAGGCCCATCGTCACCAGCTTCGCGATCACCAGCTCAATGTGGACCATCCTCAGGCCTCCCTGATGTCGTTCCACATGGTCGTGAACCGTTCGGCCTGCGGGTCGCGCGTCTCCACGCCCACTTCCAGGCCGTCCTCCGTGACGTCGACGTCGAGGTGGTCGATGTTGATCTCGTAGACGCTGTGGTGGCTCCCGTCCGCCACGATGCGGGTGCGTTCGACCAGCAGCCGGTGCTCGACCATCTTCTCGGTCCGGTCGTAGACTGTCGACTGGGCGGCGTCGAGGTGCTCGCTGAGTTCCTTGACCGACTTGGGCCCGTCGCTGGTCGCCACGAGGATGTCCTGGACGTACTCGTCGCCGAGCAGCGAGAGCAGTGCCGTCGGGTCCCCGTTTGCGTCTGTTTCCACACGTGTGTCGTCTGTCGAGACTACACTGTGGAGGTATTTAAACGAGGGGCAGATTTCGCGGCCCGCAAAATCCGCGGCGGGCAGTTATGCCGGCCACGCGTAGGAGCAACGTGGAGGCCCACCAATGACCCACCACAATGCCACCCGGAGACGGGTGCTGTGTCTGACGGGAAGTCTCGCTGTCGCCGGTCTCGCCGGCTGTTCGGGATCGGACGCCGGGTCCGGGGATGGCGGCAGTGACCCCGGGACGGCGACGCCGACGCCGGCCGATCACTCCGAGGACGACGAGCACCAAGAGGGTGACCACCACGAGGAAGCGGGTGACCACCACGAGGACACCCCGCAGAGTGACGGGGGCGACCACCACGAGGAGGAGACGGACGACCACGGGCACAGCCACGACGAGGGCACGCCAGAGGAACCCTCGCCGAATGCCGAAGTGACCATGCGGACGGAGGGCGGACAGCAGCACTACGACCCACACCTCGCCTGGATCGAACCGGGCGGGACGGTCACGTGGCGACTCGAGAGCGGCCAGCACGACGTCGTCGCCTACCACCCCGACAACGACGACAAACCCCTCCGGATCCCGGAGGGGGCCGAGCCGTGGCGGATCGACCTGCTGAGCGAGGAGGGCGAGACGGCCAGCCACACCTTCGAGACCGAGGGGGTCTACGACTACTACTGTACGCCCCACGAGAGCCTCGGGATGGTCGGGACCGTCATCGTCGGCGAGCCCGACCCGCACGGACAGCCCGGGCTCGAAGAGCCCCAGGCGTCCCTGCCGGAGGGTGCCAGGTCCGAACTCGCAGACCTCGGCGAGCAGGTCAACGAGGCGCTTGGCCACACCCACTGATTGTCGTACCTGTTTTCTGGAACGACCGCACGCTGTCGTGCGTTCGAGCTGTCATTCGATACACCAGTCACTGCGACGGGGCTACCCCGACGGCGTCTCGCCAGTGACGAGCGCCGCCAGCAACGCCAGCGCGACGGACTTGTCGAGCGGGTCGTTGGCGTTCCCGCAGTGGGGCGACTGGACGCAGGCCGGACAGCCCGCCTCGCAGTCACAGGCTGCGACCAGGTCACGCGTCGTCGCCGCGATGTCGTCGATGGTCTCGTAGCCGGTGCGTGCGAGGCCGACGCCGCCGGGATGGCCGTCGTAGATGAAGACGGTGCTCCGGTCGGTGTGGGGGTGAAGGGGCGTCGAGAGGCCGCCCACATCGCGGCGGTCACACAGCACCGACAGCGGGAACGTCGCGATCATGGCGTGTTCGGCGGCGTGGATGCCGCCGGCGAAATCCCCGCGGGCCCGGAGGTCCCGTTCCAGGTCGTCGGGCAGTGCGTAGTACAGCGCACGCGTCTCCAGAGTCGTCTCGGGCAGGTCCACGCTACGCTCGCCCAGGGGTTCGCCGGTGGCGCTGTCCCGGCGCTGGAAGCCCGTAATCTGCTTGCTGACCGTCACGCGCGCGAAGCGCACCGGCACGTCCGGGCGGGCGGCCGGCGTCCGCTCGTCGAGGTCTTCCGCGACTGTGACGGACTTCTCGTGGAGCGGCCGGGTGAAGTAGTCGGCCCACGTCCGGTCGAGCGTCGCCACGTCGTGGTCAAGGTCGAGGTCGATCACCTCGTAGGTGTCCCCCTGGTGGTGGTAGATCGCACCCGGGTGGGCGTCCCGGAGCGCGTCCCCGAACGGGAGTGAGCCGACGCGGTCGCCCCCGCGGGTCCGCAGTTGCACCTCGCGGTCGGCCGCGGTCCGCAGGCTCGTCTCGTGGGCCGGGCTACCCTCGCCGCTGTAGACCCACCGGGTCCCGGCGTCGGTCAGCCGCCGGTCTAGGTCACCGTTCGATTCCAGCTCCGCGACCGTCTCCGGGAAGGTTGCGCCGAAGTGGGACTCGTCGGCGGGGCGGAGCCAGGACTCGCGGGCGGCCGCACAGACGTGGTCGGGCAGGAGGTGGTCGTTCTCGGGGTTGGTGACTGCCCGCTCGGGGTCGTCGTCGAACAGCGCGTCGGGATTGCGGACGACGAACTGGTCGAGCTGATCCTCGCCGGCGACCAAGACGACCAGGCTGGGGTCGGTGCCCCGGCCGGCCCGGCCCGCACGCTGGAACGTCTCCATCCGCGTGCCCGGGTAGCCGTCGAGCAACACGGCGTCGAGCCCGCCGACGTCGACGCCGAGTTCGAGCGCGCTTGTCGTCCAGACACCGCGCAGGGAGCCGTCGTGGAGGCCGGCCTCGATAGTCTCGCGGCGGTCGTCGGTCAACGCGGCCTGGTAGGCCGCGACGGCGTCGGCTTCCTCGCGGTGGCCGCGCTCGCGGAGGCTGCTCGCGCTCTCGGTCGCGTACCGCTCGGCAGTCTGTCGGGAATCGACGAATGCGGCCGTCTGGAACCCTCGCGCGACGAGGTCGACGAAGAGCCGCTCTGTCTCGGCGTGGCTGGAGCGCCGGCGGCCGCTGCCCCAGCCCGCCCCGGCCTCGTACCCGGGCGGGTTCCAGAGCACCCAGTGAGTCGGGCCCGCCGCGCTGGTGTCCTCGTCGATCAGGGCGAACGTCTCGGGGTCCCGGCCGACGACGCGGGCGGCGTGCTCCCGGGGGTTGCCGATGGTGGCCGAACAGCAGACGTACTGCGGGTCGCCGGGAGACGGGGGCTCCCGGGATGACGAGTCCGACTCGTCACCGGCGCCGAAGCGCTCGCAGAGCCGGTTCAGCCGCCGGAGCACGAGCGCGACGTGGCTGCCGAAGACGCCGCGGTACTCGTGGACCTCGTCGACGACGACGGTCTCGAGCCGTTCGAGGAACCAGTCCCACAGCCGGCGGGCGTGGGGCAGGATGCCGTAGTGGAGCATGTCGGGCGTGACCAGCAGGACGGTGGGCTGGCGGTCCCGCACGGCGCGCTTCTCGCTGTCGGAAAGCTGGCCGGTGTAGCGGTCGACGGTCACGCGCGATCCGAACCCGAGGTCGCCAGCCAGCGCGGAGAGCGTCGCCGCCTGGTCGTTGATGAGCGCGACCTGCGGGCCGACGTAGAGGGTGGTCCCGAGGTGGTCCATCGCCCGCTCGAAGGCCGGCACGGTGTAGGCGAGGCTCTTCCCGCTGGCCGTCGGCGTGGCGAGGACGACGTTGTCCCCCTCCCGGACGGCCTCGATTGCCTCGGCCTGGTGGGCATAGAGGTCGTCGACGCCCGCGCCCGCGAGGGCGTCCTCGAGACGGCCCTCGACGTCGATCTGGCGGTGGCTGGCCCCGCGGCCGGGCAGGACCCGGTGGTCGGCGAGTTGTCCCTCGTAGTAGGGCCGCTCGCGGAGCCACTCGACTGTCTCGTCCACGGACGCCCTACCGGAGCCGGGCGGTTTACGGTTGCGTTTGCGGGTCAAAGCGCAGACGGGACGCTACAGGTCCCGCGCGACCATCTCGCCCCAGACCTCGAACCCCCGGCGCTCGTAGAAGCCGCGCGCGCGTTCGTTGTCGGGGTCGACGTCGAGGACCAGCCGGTCCAGCGGGAGGTCCTGGCCGCGGGCGACCGACAGCGCCGCCTCCAAGAGGTCGTCGGCCAGACCCGTCCCGCGGTGGGGCTCGCGGACGTAGATCTCGTTCAACACTGCTGCGTCCCAGATGTGGGCGAGCCGGTCCGGCAGGACGAAGACGTATCCCGCCGCTGTCTCCTCTCCGTGGGCAATCTGGACGCATCGCTCGTCGTCAGAGACGCAGCGGTCGACCCAGTCGAGGTAGCGCTCGCGGTAGGCGTCGTCCAGCTTCTCGCGGTAGGCCGCCGCCTTCCCGTCGTCGCCGGTGCCGGTCCCGAGTTCGAGTTCGAACGCCCGCTTGAGGCGCCACAGGTCCTCGGCGTCGCCCTCGCGGTACGGTCTGATCATGGATGCTCCTGGAGTGGAACCAGGTTAGCGTTTCGGGAACGACGGCGCGCGCCAACCCTACGGCCGGGAGCGCGTCTCGTCGCGTGCGAGACGCGACCACCGGGAGCGTCTCGAAAAGCGAGCGGGGAGCGGGAGCCCGAGCGGCGCGAGGGCTCCACATGCTCGCGCGGCGAACGGAGTGAGCCGCAAGAGCGAAGCGACCCGCGAGCGCGACCCGGGGCAGGCCTGCCGTTGGGTGGGACTGAAAGGGGCCGGCCGCTCGGTCCGGTGAGACGACGCAAGCACTGCACCGAGCGTAGCGAGGGAAGCGCACAGCGAGTCGCAACCGGTCGAGCGGCCGGGGGCTTTCTGGCTGGTCGCAGTAATCGTGGTGGAGTCACAGACAACAGTTTCTAGAGAGCGGCCGGGGGCTTTCTTGCCGGTCGAAAGAGCAGCGACGACCACAGCAAGAACAGTTCATAGAGCAGCGACGATTCCAGCAAAAACAGGTCCTAAACGGCGTCGGCACACTCCCGGAAGAGCCCGTCCAGAATCTCCGGCGTCGTCGGATGGTACGCGCGGTCGGGCACCTCGCGGACGTCCAGTCCCATCTCGACGACGACCTGCATGGTCTTGGCCATGACGTCGGCGTGGTAGTGCAGCCCCTGATATCCCAGCACGGTCCCGTCGGTCCGGTCGACGACCAGCCGCGCCAGCCCCTCGGGGACGTCCTTCGTCTTGAAGACGCCGTCGTCGCTGGCCCGCCGGGTGGCGACAGCCACGTCGTATCCCGCCTCGCGGGCCGTCGCCTCGGTGTGCCCGACGCGGGCGAACGGATACACCCCGAGCCCCGAGAAGATGACGTGGTGGTGGACGTTCTGGTAGGGCGTCAGTTCCTCGCCGCGGGCGTGCGCGAGGATGTTCTCGGCGGCCGCGAACCCCTGTTCCTTGGCGACGTGGAGAATCGGTTCCTTGCCGTTGGCGTCGCCGACGACGAAGACGCGCTCGTCGTCGCGGGCCTGCATGGTATCGTGGACCCAGCCCGGCCCCGGCGAGAGGGCCGTGTTCGCCAGTCCCAGCCCGTCGAGGGTCGGCCGTCGGCCGGTGAAACAGAACAGGTGGTCGGCCTCGATGGCGTCCTCGCCGTCCGCGCCCTCGACGAACAGGCGGACGCCGCCATCGTCGGTCGGCTCGACGCGCTGCTCGTGCGTGTTCGTGCGGACGTCGAGGTCGAACTGCTCGCGGTAGATCTCGAGCGCGGCGTCCCCGAAGGGCGGATCGGCCTCGTCGAGTGGCCGGTCGTCGTGTTCGATCACGGTGAGATCCATGCCCCCGGCCTCGGCGAGATAGGGGACCAGTTCCATCCCGACGTAGCCAAAGCCCATCACGACTCCGGTCTCGGGAAAGTCGGTGGCGTCGAGGACACCGGCGCTGGTCGTGTACGCGACGTCGTCGATACCGGGCAAGTCGGGGACGTTGACGGTCGATCCAGTCGCGACGACGACGTAGTCGGGTTCGACGGTGTGGTCCCCGACGGCCAGCGTCCGGTCGTCGACGAAGCGGGCCGTCCCGTGGTGGAAGGTGACGTCCTCCCGCGTTGCCCACTCGTGGACCGCGCCGCGCCTGTGTTCGGCGAAGGAGGAGACGTGTTCGTCCTTGGTCTCCACGACGGCGTCGAGATCCACCTCGGGGGTGCCGACGACGCGGTGGTCGTGCCGGGCCTGGAAGCGGTGGGCGCCCGCCGAGAGGACTTCCTTCGAGGGCATGCATCCCCGGAGGATGCACAGGCCCCCGCCCGGGTCGCCGTCGTCGACGAGCGTCAGTTCGACCTCGGGAACGTCGACCAGTTCGCCGGCCACGGCGGTCCCGGCACTGCCGTACGCGCCCACGACCGCGACGTGAATGCTCATACCCACTCTGGACGCGCAGGGAC
>JAHENO010000302.1 GCA_018609945.1 Haloarculaceae archaeon
ACCTCCTGGTAGTAGGGGATCAGGTCCGCGTAGTCGATCGGCCAGTGGCCCTGCTCGTCTATCGACGCCGGGTACGCCCTGGGATGGTTGCCGAGGTAGTGCAGGGTGGTGCCGCCGACGCCGGCACACTGGAGGATGGCGCCGTCGCCGGGGAACTTCCTGAACCAGAACCCCCGCTCGTGGTCCGCCGGGCCGAACAGCAGTTCGTTCAGCATCTCGAACTCGCGGGTGGTGAACTGTTCGTCGAGGAGGTCGCCGCTGAGGTCCTCAACGCTGGAGGAGGCTTCCCCGCCGGGGTCCTCGTGGGGGGTGGGCCAGTTTTCGTTGCCGTGGAACGGCCCCGCCTCCAGGACGAGCACCGACAGACCCGCCTCGGCGAGTTTCCAGGCCGCCACCGGCCCGTCACCGCCCGCCCCCACCACCACCGCGTCGTAGCTATCCGCCACCATCGCGACCGTTCTCCACGGGGAAGGGTTCCTCGTAGCCGCTCGTGTCGTAGTCGTTCTCCCGGAACGACCCCGACTCGCGGACGACCCGCACGCCCGCATCCTCGTCGATGGTCGTCCACGACTCGCCCTGGCCGAGCGGGCTGTCGTCCGTCCCGATGTATCCCCGCAGTGCCGCGTACCCGTTCGCGAATCCCGGGAAGCCGGTCTGCCGCCAGCTCTGGACCGCCTCCGGATCGTTCGGGTGGACGCGCTCGCTGGGCGACTGGGTGTACTCGTCGTAGCCCTCCCACTCGCTGTAGTAGATCATCTCCACGAACCCGATGACGAGCTGGCCGACGAGGCCGGCGTCGAACTCGAAGAGGTCGTGGTCGGTCGGCATCACCTCGATCTCCAGTTCGTCGAGGATCGCGATGGCGCGCAGCCGGTCCTCCCGCGACAGCTCCGCGAACGGTCCCACGGCGCGTTCCGTCTCGTCCGGGCCGAGCAGTGATAGTGCCCGGTCGGAGCTTGGCTCGTCCTCGTTGTCGCCTCGCTCCAGCAGCTTCAGCGCCGCCTTATCGAGGGTGTGCGCGATGGGATCGGCCAGCTCGATGTTTCCCTGCGGACCGAGGACGGGCAGTCCGAACTGGAACCCGTCGTCGACGTAGGTGATGGCGAACTCGTCGAGGTCGATTGCCAGCCCCCCGGGGACGTGTTCGGGGCCGAGTTCCTCGGCCAACTCCGGCGTCTCGGGGACCACCGCGTCGACGATCGCCCGAAACGTCACTCGCGTGTGTGGATCGACCGCCTGGGCAAGCCCCACCGCTTCCAGGAGCCAACCCGCGACGGACGTCAGGCTCCGCCACGTTTCGGACAGCCATCGTACCGGTCGTCGTATCAGGCCGCCCAGTGCCATACCCACGAGTCGCCCCACGGTATCAAAAATGTTACTCCGCCCGGACATCCACGAATTCCCGTCGGCAAACCCGCAGTCGGGCACAACTTATTTCAGTAGTGCGGGAGCCATGCCCACTGCGTGCAGGCCATGAGCTTCCTGTTGGATCCTCCTGCGCTCGTGCTCATCGGCGTGGCGATCGGCCGGTACGTCGACGCCCGCTCCCGTCGCAACCAGCTCGCGACGGGCGTCGTCGCCGTGTTCGTCGGCGTGAGCACGCTGCTGTACCTCGACGTCCTCCCCTGGTGGCTCGGGGAGTGGATGAGCGGGTCGGACTGGATGCTGAACTCGGGGCTCGACACGGAGCTGACCCGGCAGCCGGGGACCGACGTCCTCGCCGTGGTGATGTTCGCGGCCTACCCCCTCTGGATGAAACTGGGACTCGACCTGGGGGACCGATGACACCGGCTGCGCCGCACATCCCGTTCGCTGCCGGACAGGGAGGATTGCCGAGCGGACCGGGGCGACACGGCGTCGCCACGTTCCGTCGGGAGCGCCTGCGTACCCGAGGCGGTGATACGACATGAGCGAGTCCATCGAATCATTCAAGACGGATCCGAGGAACAGCACCCGCGGGGAACTCGACGACCTCTTCCACAACGCCGATCCCGGTCCGATGGAGACGCTGATCAACGACGGAGGGCGGGAAATCGACATCGAGGAGCGGGAGGTCTACAACGACGAACACTGGCGGGGATTCTTCCCGACCGACCACGCCTTCACGTTCGTGAACCAGTTCGCGCCGCTCCCCGCGGGGTTCCACAAGCGCTTCTGGATGGAGGAGGGGTCACTCGTCGGCGTGACGACCGACGCCGACGGCATAGTGACGGGACACAACCAGCTCCGCGAGGTCGAACACAACGGCCGCCCGTACGCGTTGCTCACCTACACGGACCTCCAGTACCGCCCGTTCTACGACCTCCTGCTGCCCGTCACCGAGGACCTCGCCGTCGGAAAGGCCTTCGTCGGCCGGTTCCCGTACGGGATCGAGACGCTAACCTTCGGGCTGACGTGCCGGTACGGCTTCGACTTCCTCTCGCCGACCGACCACGCCAGGCTCTGGGATGACGGGGAGGTCCCCGAACCCGAGGCGATCGCCGGGGCCTGGGACGTCCGGCTGGTCTCGAACGCCGGGCTGTCCGATCCACTCTTCGAGTTCCAGTTCGAGAACACGGAACACGCCGTCGACGGCCGGTACGAGGTGCTCGACACCGCGGGCGGGGACGTCCGGATCGACTTCGACGAGGAGCAGATGGAGATGTTCGATTTCTCGAACTGGCACGACGAGATCCGCCAGATCACCGACGACTACATGGTCGGGAAATACTGCCAGACGGAGACCCAGCTCCTCCCGGCCCCCGAAGACGGATCGCTCGGCCACCTCCACGCCGAGACCGAGGACGGCGACGAGCGGCTCTGTCTCTACTACGTCATGAACCCGCGGGAGGAGCCGATCGGGGAACCGTGACGGCCTCGGGGTTCGTTTAACTGCTGGCCCCGCCAAGGGGGCGTATGGTCGCCGACACTGTTCCGCGGGTGGACGTTGGGCTTCCGGAGATCTCTCACGTCGCGTTCGTCGTCGAGGACCTCGAGGCCGCGATGGACCGGTTCGGGCGCCTCCTCGGGGTCGAGCCGTGGTTCCTGTACCGCTA
>JAHENO010000303.1 GCA_018609945.1 Haloarculaceae archaeon
CCAGCACGGTCGGCACGCCAGTCAGTGACGCGGCCGCGCTCGACCCGTCGCCCTCAGCCGGCCGCCACCAGTACCCGCCCGGCGCTGCCGTGACGACGGTCGGCCGGCCCTCGTGGCCCTCCAGCCAGCGGATGGCCGGGGCCTCGTTGCGGTAGGCGACGCCGTGCCTTTCCGCGACGCCCTCAGCCTCGATGTATGCCGTCGCGTCCAGCGTCGGCCCGAAGGTGTCGGCAGTCGGGCTCCCGTCGTCGACGTGTGCCGGGAGCGCGAACCCGGCGTACAGTGACGTCGAAACCAGGAGGACGGCGGCGAGCGCCCGGCCGGTGGTCCGCCAGCGCGGCCGGTCGAGGTCGAGGGAGGGCGCCGGCCAGCCCTCGGTCAGGCGCGCGAGTGCCACGCCGGCCGCGATCGCCCAGACCAGCCAGACGTGGGAGTAGGCCTTGAAGATGATATTGAACCGCTCGCCCTCGACGGTGAGCAACTCGACGATCACGACGATGCCCGCGCCCGCGAGAACGAGCACGAGTTCGAAGCCCACGTCCCCGGCGGTGAGTGCCTCGGTTCCCGCGTCGGCCCCCGCCGTGTCGTCACGGACTCGTCGCAAGAGCCACCACCCGCCCACCAGTAACGGCGCGGCCAGCCCGAGTGCCGGTGCCCCCAGCAGGACGGCCGCGGCGACGGCCCCGAGGCCGACAGCCCAGACGAGCCACGGCCGGCCGGTCTCGACGCCCAGCGGGCGGGCGAGGTAGGGAGCGAACGCCGCCAGGAAGGCACCGTGGACCAGCAGGAGTCCCCCCGCAGGGCTCCAGGCACCCCAGAACGCGACGTCCTTGCCGGGGCCGCCGGGGATGACGACCGTCCAGAACGGCAGCGTCCACAGCACCCCGAGGGCGAGCACGAGCGCCGCCGCGAGGCCGGCGAATCCGAGCCGGCGGAGTTCCTCCCCGGCGCGACCCTCGCGGGGTCCCAGGCGCGAGGCCAGTCCCTCCGCGCCGACAGCACGGAGGGGAGCGGCCGGGTCGCCGGGCGCGAACAGGACCGCGAGGGCCACCAGCCCCCCGACTGTCGGGAACGACCAGACGTTGACGAGGCCGACGAGGCCGGCGACGGGCGGAACGACCCCACAGAGCAACAGGAGGCGCCGGCGCGGGTCCTCGGCGCGCCAGTAGGCGAGCAACAGGGCGACGACCAGCAGCGTGAACGGCTGGCTCAGCATGTGGGCGTGGAGGTCGCCGTTGAGCCAGGAGAACAGGGGGAACTCGGTGGCGGCCATGAACGGGTCCTCGCGGGTCGGATCGACCGGGAGCACGCGGGAGGCCTCGAAGTACCAGAAATCAGTCGGCGTCCAGTCGGCGGCGTCAGCGCCCAGGCCGACCGCGCCGGCAAGCGGGCCCGCCACCCCGTCGGGAACCAGCCACACGACGACGCGGGCGGCGGTCTCGAGATTACCGGCGACGCCGACGAAGAAGGCACCGAGCGCGGCCGCCCGGCGCCGCGGGATGGCGTAGGGGCCCGCGATCGCGCCCGCGACTCCGTAGGCGGCGACCACTAGCGTCGCGTAGAACCCAGCCAGCCCGAGATTGTACGCGAAGCGGCCGCCGGTCCCGGTCAGTGTTCCAATGAGGACGGTGAGCATGTGCCCGCCGTAGTAGTAGCGGACGGGCCGCCCGGCGAACCACATGTCTTCGGGCGGGAGCGCCGGTGCGCGTTCGAGCGCGCGGACGAGGCCGAAATCGAGGAACTTCTCGCCGATCGCGAGCGGGAGCGGCGCGGCGGCCGGGTCGAGCGCGCGGATGGCAACCACGAGCGAGAACGCGGCGAGGAAAACCACCCCGGGTTCGATCAGTCCCCGCCAGTCGGGGTCGACGCGGCCGGCGGCGGCGTACGAGGCGGCGACGAGGACCGCCAGTCCGGCGAGGACGGCCGGCCAGCCGAAGCCGACGTGGCCGACCAGGTGGCCGACGACGCCCAGAATCGCGAGTGCAGCCGGGATGGCCAGCGGTGCCGGGTCGAACGCCGGGAACAGCCACGTCACGACAGGGAGAGCGAGCGCCCCGAGCAGGAGGAAAGCGAGCGCCCACAGGACGACGAGCCCGAATTCCATCATTCGATAGCCCACTACCGGGAGACATACGTCTTGTGGAGTCCCGCGACTGTCCGCCGAGTCGAACGGTTTTTACTCGCCGCCACGGAGGTGTCACCCAATGACGACTGGAGTCGGCCTGGTGGTCCCCGCCTACCGTCCCGACGTCGACCGGCTGGCAGCCTACGTCCGCGCCCTCCAGGAGGAACTCGAACCCGTCACGATCAGGATCGAACTCGACGCGCCCACCGAGGACGTCCTCGACGGGCTCGCGGGCCTCCCCGCGTCGGTCAACGCCGTGCCCTACCGCCGGGGCAAGGGAGCGGCCGTGACCGCAGGGTTCGAGGCCCTGGAGACGGACGTGCTCGCGTTCGCGGACGCCGACGGCGCGACGCCCGCCCGCTCGCTGGCCGAAGTCGTCGCGCCGGTCCGGGAGGGACGGGCCGACCTCGCGGTCGGGTCCCGGCGCCACCCCGAGGCCGCCGTGGCGACCCACCAGACGTTCGCCCGCCGGTACATGGGCGACATGTTCGCCTGGGTCGCGCGCCGGTTGCTCGACGTGGCTCTCTACGACTACCAGTGTGGCGCGAAGGCGATCACGGCCGGCGCGTGGGAACGGGTCCGCGAGCACATTTACGAACCCGGATTCGCCTGGGACGTCGAACTGATCGCCGTCGGTGGCGCGCTCGGGCTGAGCGTCAGGGAGATCCCGGTCGAGTGGCACGACCGCCCGGGGTCGACGGTCTCGCCGGTGCGTGACTCGATCCGGCTCGCCCGGGCACTCGTCGGCGCACGCCACCGGGCGAAACAGTTGCGCGACAGCCGACTGCACGCTGCCATCGCACAGCACCGCGAGGAGTCGCCGGCCCTGGTGGAACGCAAATGAGCGACCGCCTCCCCCGGGTCGAGGCACTCCGGTCGC
>JAHENO010000304.1 GCA_018609945.1 Haloarculaceae archaeon
TCAGCACGCACCCCGTCAGCCAGGGCCAGTCAGAGTTCTTCGCTGACGTGTTCCCAGACCGAGCACCAATCTTCGACGGCGATGAACCCCTCGACCCTCGCACAGGCACCCCACGTGTCACCGTTCTTATCCGGGATAAACTCGGCACAGTTTCCACAGGACTGCCCCGGGGGAGCCATTCCGTCCTTGATCGCGTCCACGGATTCGGTCAGTGCCACCTCCTCCTGGCTGAAGAGGTCGTCGGGATCGCGTTCCTCCCCGACCTGTGAACTCGCCGTCCGGTATTCCGCCGGAACCTCGGCGGTCGCCAGTTCCGCCTCGGACATCCCCTCGGGAACTTCCGGTTCGGGCAACTCTTCGTAGATCGTACACCAGTCTGCTCCGTCGATGTAGCCTTCGACTTCCGCGCAGGCACCGAACTCGTCGCCGTTCTTGTCCGGGATGTAGTCGGCACAGTTCGCACAGCACGTTCCCGGCCTGTGCGCCTCGCTCTCCCGGGCTTCATCGTATTCGGAGAAACTGACATCAGCTTTCGTGTGCAACTCGTCGGGATTGCGCTGTTCGTTCCCGAGCGACGTCGCAGACAGGTACACCTCGGGTACGGGTCCGCTCTCGAACTCCTCAGCCGTGACCCCCTCCGGGAGTTCTTCACCTTCCTCGTCTTCTTCACCTTCCTCGTCGGGTTCTGTCGTCTCACCTCCGTCACCCGTGTGGCCGGCACACCCGCTCAGTGCAGCCACGCCCACTGTCACCACGAGGTAGTTCCGTCGACTCCACATATTGTAGGTCGATGCCGACTCGACCCGCGGTTTGTCCCCGGACATAACTATAAGACTGTTAGTATAATATAAAATCGTGAGGTATATTCCCGAAGAGTGGGAATATCCCCGGTCCGGGGTTCTCCACGCTCGGCTGTCGGCGGAGACGTACCGGTGGTACCCACAAACAGGACGCATTCCCAGTCGGTGGGAACCGGCTTGAGAATTTATACTCGGATCCGACGAACATTCACATGTAGAGGTGAGAAACCGATGGCAACAGCGACTGGCGAGCGCCAGCGGACCATGGAGGCCGAACTGTTCGGCCGGGAGGTATCGTTCGAGTACTCCGAGACGTGGGTCGGCTACTCGCTGCTGAGCCTGCGGCTCATCATGGGATGGGTGTTCTTCTACGCGGGCGTCACGAAGGTCCTGAATCCCGAGTGGTCGGCCGAGGGGTTCCTGCTCAACGCCGTTCCCGAGGCCAACCCCTTGACCGGCTTCTGGACGGCGCTGGCGACGGACTGGCTGTGGCTGGTCGACCCGCTGAACGCGTGGGGCTTGACGCTGGTCGGGGCGGCACTCATCCTCGGGGTCGCCGTCCGCTGGAGCGCCTTCTGGGGCGCCGTCATGATGGTGTTCTACTGGTTGGCGAGCTTCCCGCTCGAACACGCCATCCTCATCGACGACCACCTCGTCTACGCGCTGTTGCTGTTCGGCCTCGGCGCCTTCGGGGCTGGGCGCATCCTCGGCCTCGACCGCCGGATCGAGGAGACTGATCTGGTGCAGAACAGCCCGTGGCTGCGCTACCTCCTCGGGTAGCGACACCTGCTCCAAGGGTTTCTCTTGGCGAGTGTGGTTTTCTCTGTTCCCAGTCGTTCGACGCTGCTGTCGTCTGATTGAGCCCCTCGCTATCTTGGCCTGCCTAACGAGCCAATACACAGGAGAATCCGGTGTTTCGCTCTATCGGAATAGTCCTCGACCACTTTCACTCCGCCACGCGAACCCTTAACCGCCGGCGGGAACAAGGTCGCCACGAGAAATGGCGACACAGGACGCCGAGGCACTCGGGGAGTGGCCCCTCGTGCGCGAGGGGGCCCTGGAGCGTCGCGAGTACCAAGTGCGACTCGCGGCGGCCGCTCTCGAGGAGCACACGCTGGTCTGTCTCCCGACGGGGCTGGGAAAGACGACGGTCAGCCTGCTCGTGACCGCGCGCCGGCTCCACGACGCCGGGGGGAAGAGTCTCCTGCTGGCGCCGACCAAGCCGCTGGTCACCCAGCACGCCGCCTTCTACCGCGAGGCCCTCGACGTACCCGAGGAGGAGGTCGTCGTCTTCACCGGCGAGGTCAGACCCGAGGACAGGGCCGACCACTGGGCGGACGCACGGATCGTCGTCGCGACGCCACAGGTCGTCGAGAACGACCTCGTCGGCTCCCGAATCTCGCTGTCCGCGGTGACCCACTGCACCTTCGACGAGTGCCACCGCGCGACCGGCGACTACGCCTACAACTACATCGCCGAGCGGTACCACGCGGACGCTGACTGCCCGCTCGTGACGGGGATGAGCGCCTCGCCCGGCGACGACGAGGAGGCCATCCTCGGAGTCTGTGAGAACCTCGGCATCCGCAACGTGGAGGTGATGACCGAGGCCGACGCCGACGTCGCCGAGTACACCCACGAGACGAGCGTCGAGTGGGAGCACGTCGAACTCCCGGAGACCGTCGAGGAGATCCGCGGGGCGCTGAACGAGATCATCCGCGAGCGCATGACGCACCTGAAGAAACTGGGCGTGACGGGCAAGACCCAGCCCGACGTCGCCGAGCGGGAGATACAGAAGATCCAGGGCCGGGTCCGGGAGCTGATGGACAACGACCAGTCGGAGGGCTACGAGGCGATGAGTCTGCTCGCGGAGGTCCGGAAGCTGCGCACGGCGGTCACGTACGTCGAAACCCAGAGCGTCGAGTCGTTCCGCCGGTACATGGACCGCCAGAAGGAGGCCGCCCGCTCCTCGGGTGCCTCGAAGGCCGACCAGCGGATGGTCACCGAGCCGAAAGTGAGGGAAGCGGTCCGGAAAGCCGAGGAGTACGACGACCTGCACCCGAAGTTCCGGCGGACGCGGATGTTGCTCGCGGAGACGCTCGGCATCCAGGGCGGCGAGCGGGTCATCGTCTTCACCGAATCGCGGGACACCGCCGAGACGCTGACGGAGTTCCTGGGCGAGCACTTCGCGACCGAGAAGTTCGTCGGCCAGTCGGACACCGACGGCAGCGACGGGATGACCCAGACCGAGCAGGGCGAGACCCTGGAGCGGTTCCGGAACGGCGAGTTCGAAGTGCTCGTCTCGACCTCCGTCGCCGAGGAGGGACTGGACGTGCCCGAAGTGGACCTCGTGCTCTTTTACGAACCGGTGCCGACGGCCATCCGCTCGATCCAGCGCAAGGGCCGGACCGGCCGGCAAACGGAGGGACAGGTGACGGTACTTTTGGCCGAGGACACCCGCGACGAGGCGTACTTCTGGAAGGCCCGGCAGGACGAGAAGCGCATGGAACAGCAGTTGCGCGGCCTGAAAGACGTCGCCGGGGCCATCGAGAGTGAACTCGGGACGCAGGCCAGCGTCGAGGCGTTCGAGGACGCCGGCGAATCCCGTGACTGCGACGAATCCGAGGCTGGCAGCGACTCAGGCGACGGCGCCGAATCAGGTGGCGCCGACTCAGGTGGCACCGAGGCCGGACCGGGGGCGACCGGGGACGACGGACAGGCGGGGCTGGAAGCGTTCGCCGGCGGGTCAGACGACGCCTCGGAACCCCAAACGAGCGACGGAGATGGCGACGCAGACTCCGAACAGGGCGGCGAAGACGGCGTCGTGGCCGAGGCAGGGATCGACGAGGGGGACGAGGGCGGCGAGCGCGTGGAAGTCGTGGTCGACCAGCGCGAACTCGATTCGGCCATCGCACGGGACCTCTCGAAACGGGACGGCGTGGAGACGCGCCTGGAGACGCTGGAGGTGGGGGACTACGTCCTCTCGGACCGGGTGGTCGTCGAGCGCAAGACCGTCGCGGACTTCCTCGACACCCTCACGGGTGGCGACCGCTCGATGTTCGAGCAGGTCGGGGACGCCGGCCGCCACTACGCGCGCCCGGTGGTCGTCGTCGAGGGCGAGGGACTGTTCGGACAGCGCAACGTCCACCCGAAAGCCATCCACGGCGCGCTCGCGTCGCTGGCGGTCGACTTCGGTGCGAGCGTCATGCGGACCGCCGACGAAGACGAGACTGCCGACCTGCTGGAAATGATTGCGGAGCGCGAACAGGCGGCGGGCGACCGCGAGGTCAGCGTCCACGGCGAGAAGCAATCGAAGACCCTGGCCGAACAACAGGAGTACGTCGTCGCTTCCATCGCGGAGGTCGGCCCGGTCACCGCGCGGTCGCTGCTTGCGGAGTTTGGCAGCGTCGAGGCCGTCATGACCGCCGACGAGGAGCAGTTGCAGGAGGCCGAGGGGGTCGGCGAGGTGACAGCCGAGCGCATCCGCGAGGTGACCGCCAGTTCGTACGACGGGTAATCCCATCGAGTCCCGATACACCACCACCGTCAAGCCCATCCAGTCCCGACGGTCGACCATGTACACGGGCAAACGCGAGCGGCCGTGCTGTCTCTGCGGGAACCCGGAGACGGTCCGGCGGCTCGATCTGCCCCCGCGGGCCATCGAGGCGCTGACCAACGACGTCAGGGAGCGACAGGACCACCGGGCAAGAGAGCGGGAGGCGCTGGCGGCCGCCGAGGAGACCATCGCGGCATTCGATGCGGGCGACAACCCCGGCGAGCAGGCGCTCGTGGAGGCGCGCGTCGTCCAGTGGACGCTGGCGGACCTGCGCGCTGACGCCGAACCGGGGGCGTGACCTCCCGGCCGCTCTGTCCCATTACTATCATTTAGTAATGAAAAGATAAAAATAAATCTCAGTGAGAAGAGAGTGGTATGAGTGCGAACGATCTCGTCGACGACCTCGGCGAGAACGTGGTGGGGGCGCTCGCGTACAGTCTGGGATTCGTAACCGGGATTCTCTGCTACGTGCTGGTGGAGGAGAACCCGTTCGTCCGGTTCCACGCCGTCCAGAGCATCGTCGTCTTCGCCGGTCTCCTCGTCCTCTCGTTTGGCATCAACCTCCTGCTCGGTATCGTTCTGTTCATCCCGGTGGTGGGGGGCGTTTTCGCGACGCTGTTCGGGTTCGCGACGCAGATTCTCGGACTGGCCGGACTCGTCGTCTGGGTGCTCCTGATGGTCAAGGCCTACCAGGGCGAACGCTACGAACTGCCCGTCGCCGGACCACTCGCCAACGACTACGCCTGATTACCGCCGCAGCGCGGCCAGCGTCTCGGCCGCCTCGCGGGCGGCGGCGAGATACTCGCGGGCGCGCTGGGGGTCCTCGCAGCGCTCGGCGGCCTCGCTGAACCGCGAGAGCGTCCGGACGAGCGACTCCCGGGCCGCCGGGACGCCGTCCCCGGCCGGGGCTGGCGGCCGGGACGACCCCTCGTGGTCGGTCTCGATCCCGCGGCGGTCGGACTGGGGCGCCGACGGGTCGGGTGTCCCCGCGGATTCCGTTCCGTCCGCTGCTGGGGCGGGTGGCTCCTCTCGTCGGCGGCCAGGGGCCGTCTCGCCCGCGCCGGGGTCCGCACCGTCGGCCTCGCCGCCGAACCGGACCCGGCCCTCGTCGCTGGGCGAGGTCACCTCGATGGTCTCGGAGTCGTCAGCGGTGCCCTCGGCCCCGGTAGCGGCCCCGTCCTCGCCGTCGGCCTCTTCGTCGGCGCCTTCGTCGTCGCTCCCGCGGTCGACGGGCCGCTCGCAGGTGGCACAGAACTCCTGGCCGTCGTACCGGAAGATGGGGTCGCCACACTCCGAGCAGTGGGCGTTGGTCATCGTCGCCCCCTGCAGGAGGAGTTCGCTCATCTTCTCGGCCGTCTCGCGCTTTTCCTGGTCGTGTTCGTACTTCTCGCGCAGGCGCTCGCGCTCTTTTTCCTTGTCGAAATCGCTCATACGCGAGTGGAGTCGACGGACGGGAATAGGCGTTGCGGGTCCCCGCTCGGTAGTGCTGGAGACAAGAGACGGCAGGGCGCCCCGCCAACCCACTTCCGACATTTTTAACGGCTGCCGCGGGGGTGTTCTACGCATGGCAAAGGTAAGCGTCATCGGAGCGGCGGGCACAGTGGGTGCGGCGGCAGGGTACAACATCGCACTCGAGGGGCTGGCCGACGAAGTCGTGTTCGTGGACATCCCCGAGAAAGAGGACGCGACCGTCGGTCAGGCCGAGGACGTCAACCACGGCACCGCATACGACTCGAACACGACCGTCCGGCAGGGCACCTACGCCGACACCGCCGGGTCGGACGTGGTCGTCATCACGGCGGGCATCCCGCGCCAGCCCGGTCAGACCCGCATCGATCTCGCGGACGACAACGCGCCAATCATGGAGGACATCCAGTCCTCGCTTTCCGAGCACACCGACGAGTACGTCTCGATCACCACCTCGAACCCGGTCGACCTCCTGAACCGCCACCTCTACGAGCAGGGCGACCGCCCCCGCGAGCACGTCATCGGCTTCGGCGGCCGGCTGGATTCGGCGCGGTTCCGCCACGTCCTCGCACAGCGGTTCGGTGCCCCGGTCGAGAACGTCGAGGCGACCATCCTCGGCGAGCACGGCGACGCCCAGGTCCCCGTCTTCTCGAAGGTCCGCGTCGACGGTGCCGACCCCGACTTTTCGGACGGCGAAAAAGGGGAAATCCTCGAAGACCTCCAGGAATCGGCGATGCACGTCATCGAACGGAAAGGTGCGACCGAGTGGGGGCCCGGCCGCGGCGTCGCCCACATGGTCGAAGCCGTACTCGAGGACACCGGCGAGGTGCTCCCCGCGTCCGTGAAACTGCAGGGCGAGTTCGGGCACGACGACGTCGCCTTCGGCGTGCCCGTCAAACTCGGGGCCGACGGCGTCGAGGAGGTCGTCGAGTGGAACCTCGGCGAGTTCGAAAAAGAGCAAATGCGGGAGGCGGCGGAAAAACTCTCCGAGCAGTACGAGGAAATCGCGTAACGCGGGCCCCCTCGATCCCGATATGACAGGCAGCCCCGGTAGCTCAAACGGGCGTTTGACCGTGCGGGAGAGTATTTAGGATGGCGTGCGTTCACCCGACCATGTCCCGGTCAACTGTCACCCTCCCCACGCCCTCGGACTTCCGGAGCCCCGGACGGGTCCTCGAACCGCTCGGATTCTGGGCGGCGGTCGTCCTCCCGTTCTCGTACCTTCCGTTGCTGTACGGCGGACTGAGTGACGGCCAGTTCGCCCTGTTTCTCGGACTCGTCGCGCTGAACGCCGCCTCTCTGGTCCTCGGACAGGAGCACCGCCGCGGATGACGCCAGCGGACGAGACGACGTCCCGCGAGGCGGCACTCGACGCGCTCGGGGAGCGACTCCGGGGCCCACTCCTCCGTCCTGGCGACCCCGGCTACGACGACGCCCGCCGCGTCTGGAACGCGCGGATCGACCGCGAACCCGCTGCCATCGCCCGCTGTACCGGCCCCGCGGACGTCATCGCCGGCGTCGAGGCGGCCCGCGAACACGACATCCCGCTGTCGGTCAAGGGCGGCGGCCACCACGTCTCCGGCGCTGCGGTCTGTGAGGGCGGGCTGACCCTCGACCTCGCGGGGATGGACTGGGTGCGGGTCGACCCGGACGCGGCGACGGCACGCGTCGGGGCCGGCGCGACCTGGGGGGACGTCGACCACGAGACGCAGGCGTTCGGCCTGGCGGTCCCGGGCGGGCAGGACCCGAACATCGGCGTCGCCGGCCTCACGCTGGGCGGCGGGGTGGGCTGGCTCAGCCCCAAGTACGGGCTGACCTGCGACAATCTCCTGTCCGCCGACGTCGTCACTGCCGACGGGAATCTGGTCCGGACGAGTGCTGACCACAATCCGGACCTCTTCTGGGCACTCCGCGGCGGCGGGGGCAACTTCGGCGTCGTCACGTCCTTCGAGTTCGATCTCCACGAGGTCGGCCCCGAAATCTTCGCCGGGACGCTCGTCTACCCCGCCGAGGAGACCACCGCGGTCGCGCGCCGGTACCGCGAGTTCATGGAGACAGCCCCCCGGGAGGTGCGATTGCTGTTCGGGAGTATGGTCCTCCCGGACGCGTCGGTGTATCCGGAGCCGGTCCGGGAGGAGCGGGTCGCGATGCTCATCGCCTTCTACGCCGGCCCACCCGAAGCGGGCGCGGAGGTGCTGGCGCCGCTCCGGGAGGCCGGCGACCCCGTCATGGACAGCCTGCGCGGGCGGCCCTACAAGTCCTTCCAGCGCGCCGGGAACACCGAGGGCTCGATGCGGACCTACCTGCGCAGCCAGTACCTCGCGACGCTCTCGGAGGAGGCCATCGAAATCGTCCGGGAGTACGCCGAGGAAGCCCCCTCCGCGGGCGCGACAGTGTTCGTCTCGCCGTGGATCGGCGCCGAGACGGACCCGGCGACCGACGCGACGGCCTACCCGCACCGCGAGCCGGCCCACCACCTCCTCGTCGAGGCGCGGTGGGCCGACCCCGCGCGGGACGACGAACACGAGGCCTGGGTCCGTGACTTTCACGAGGCCATCCGGCCGTACACGACCGGCGACGTCGAGATGAACTTCCTCACAGCCGACGAACCAGCGGAGCGGCTCCGGGCGGCCTACGGCGAGAACTACGACCGCCTGGCCGCGGTCAAACGCGAGTGGGATCCCGGAAACCTGTTCTCGAACACCCAGACTGTCGAACCAGGCGGGTAAGCGGGACCGAACGCCGGAGACGTGCCGGACCGACCGGGACTACGACACGTGGACGCGACTGACCGAGACGTGGAGGTACGTGATCTTGACGACTTTCGCGTCCCGGGAGATAGCCTGTTCGGACCTGAGTGCCTCGTCGTAGGACAGCGACGCGGCGTTGGCCAGGGTGACGTCACCGGTCAGGACCCCACCCCAGACGTTCCCCTGGTCGAGTGTCAGGCTCCCGCTCCCGCTAGCCCCGGCGGGAGCATAGAGGATGCCCACGAACTCCGCACGGTTACTCCCCGACGACTTGAGTGTCGCGTTGAAGTCCCGTTGGCCGTAGAGTTTGAACTGTGTCGCGTTCTGGCCGCCGGTCTCGATCGCGTCGTTTTGCGACATGTAGAGCATGTCGTCTCGACCGGGGGCCGTCGCGGACCCGTTGACGTAGACCATCACGTCACCGTCGCCGACCACGGAGACGGTGTTCGAATCGCCGTTGGCACCGAGGTCGATGTAGTTTTCCACCGCGACGGTGATGTCGCCGTCCGTCGTGTTGAAGATGATGTCCTCGTCGCTTCCCGGTTCGATCTCGGTCAGGTAGTACTTGCCCGCAGGGAGTTCCGCCTCGCCGCTGGCGTAGGCGAGCGAGTCGGTCGCGTCGTCGACATCGGCGGCAGCGCCGTTGTCGTTGCTGTCGGCGACATCTTGGACGGTTCGGGACACGACGCGGTCGATCTGGGTCGGGAAATCGATGCCGTATATCGGGTCGATCACGCCGCCGACGTTCCCGCCCGGCGAGGCGTCACACCCGATACAGCCGTTCGTGTGGAGGGCATCACCCGTGATGTTGCCGCTCCCGCTGATTTCGATGACGTTACCGGACCGGGTCGTTCCCCGGACTCCCGAACTCCCGCTCAGCGTCACGTTGCCCGCGTACGTGAGGTTCCCGTCCGAGTCGTCCCGGGTCGAACAGTAATCGCCGTTCGAGGAGTTGTACGAGTCCGTGTACCGTCGGTCGCCGCCGGCACCGCCGGTGCAGGGGTCGTCGCCGTCGCCTGCGAGGGCGATTTCCCTGGAAGCCGAACCGCTGAGGGCGTTGTCGACCCGCTTCTTGCCGATCGGCACTACCAGATTCAGTGTCGCCCGGTTTCGGGCGTGGTCGTAGTCGACCTCGCCGTCGGTCCGCTCCTCGAAGTAGCTGCCCCAGGCCTGGTAGTAGTCGCTTTTGACGGTGAGGTGGACCCGGTGGTTCGAGAGCGGGTTGACGTCGCCGGCGGACGCGTTGGGGTATTTCGTGACAGTCTCCCTGTTGCTGATCGAGACGCGGTCGCCGAGTCGTTCGGCCCCGGTGACGTTGACGACTGGGAGAGTGAGCGTCCCACCGCGGAAGTGAAACTCCGGTGGCGAGACCATCACGCTGGTGTTGCCTCCGGCGGTCCGCCAGACGCCCCCGCCCTGGTAGGCCAGCGTGGTGTCGCCGTTCTCGGTGGTCACCGCACCCAGCGACTCGTTGAGAAGTGTCTTCGTGGTGCCGTCGGTCTGGTTCTCGATGGTCACGCGGAGCCACCCGGCGCCCTCCTCGACGTCGTAGTTGTTCCTCCGATCCTGTCCGAACGAGACCTGCTGGACGTCGGTGTTGCCAAGCGCCACCAGCGCCACCTTCGAGTCGAACTGCGTCATCGCCTTCTCCGTGCGCTCCTGGCCCACCTGCCGCTGGGTGTCGTCGATCGCACCCGCCCCCAGCACCACGACCGTCACCGTCCCCGCCAGCACCATCCCGAACACCAGCACCAAACCGATCATGCTAGACTGAGCGCGAGAGACGGGGAGAAGAGGAGCGAGAGGGGATTTCACTCGCCGAGATATGGACTCATCCGATATAAGCGAAGTGGCCGCATTATCACGGTCGATAATCGGGGGCCGTTCTGGGCGGTTTCCCCACCCACCCGGTCGGCGGGCGGTCGCCCCGGGAAAGGCCGGGTGTGCCGGTACTCGCCGCCGTTCCTGCCGACCGGGACGGCTGTGTCTACTCGAACCGCGAAAGCTTGAAGAGGTCGTCCGGGTGGTCGGTGGCGCCATCGAGCGCGAGATCGGCCAGTATCTCCCCGACGACGGAGGCGAATTTGAAGCCGTGTCCGGAGAAGCCGGCGCCGACGACGACGTTCGCGTGGTCGGGATGCACGTCGAGGATGAAGTCCCTGTCGGGAGTGTTGGTGTACATGCAGGAGGCCAGTCGCATCGTCGGTCCCTCGGCAGGGGGAACGTACTGGCGGAGGAACTCGCGGAGCAGTTGCTCGTCCTCCTGGGTGGGTTCGCGGCGGGCCTGGATCGGCGGGCCGGTCTCCCCCTGGTGGTGGTGCTTGCCGATCTTGAATCCGGGCACCTCGAAGGTCGGTGACCCGTAGTAGTGGCCCTCGGGGACGTCCGCGACGAAGACGGGGAAGTTCTCGGGGGTGAACTGCGCGGGATCGGTCGGCTGGAACCACCCGAGGACCTGCCGCTCGGGCTCGAGATACTCCGCCAGCGCCGGGAACAACTGGCCGGTCCAGGCGCCGGCCGTCGTGACGAGCGTCTCCGCAGCGTAGTCCCCCCGGTCGGTCATGACCCGGACGCCCGACTCGCTCGCCTCCCAGTCGACGACCCGCTCGCGGGCCTGGATCCGGCCGCCCGCGGCGTGTGCCGCCTCCGTGTGTGCGACGATACACTGCTCGGAATGGAGGAAACCGCCGTCGGGCTGGTAGACTGCCCGGTACTCGTCGGGGACGTCGTACCCCCCGAGCCGTTCAGTCAGATCGCGCCCGGTCAGGATCGTGTGATCGATGCCGTGGACGTCACAGGACTCCTTCGACCCCGCGAACACCTCGCCGTCGGGCGGCCCGATGTCCAGGGTGCCCGTCGGGTAGAACAACTGATTCGCGTATCCCTCCTCCAGGTCTTTCCAGCGTTCGAGGGAACTCCGGACGAGTGGGACGTACGCCGGACCTTCGAACTGCGGGAGCCGGATGATGCGCGTCACCCCGTGGGAGGACCCCTCCGCGTGGGGAACGTCGAACCGCTCGATGCCGAGCACGTCCACCCCCCGCTCGGCGAGGTGAGAAACCGCCGCGCTCCCCATTCCCCCGACGCCGAGCACGATGGTGTCGTAAGTGTCCATACCGGTCGATGTAGCTCATGACTTGTTGTTGTATCGGAAACGAGCGAGAATGCAACAACAATACTACATTTCGGGCGAACGCGATACTCCCCGGCAGGGCAACCGTTCCACGAGAAGACCCCGGAGCTGTCCGATTCGGGATGTGTAGCGTACCGTGAAAGGATACCGGGAGCGAGTTCCCTGAAAGGATACCGGGAGGGAGTCGCGTGGGGGTCTTCTCGGATGAGTGCCGTGGCCTGAACGTATCCGTCCCCCGGGGGCCGGCGGGAGTGAACGGTCACTCCCCGGTCCAGCGTTCGGGCACCTGGATGGTGTACTTGCCGTCCTCCTGGAGGGCGATGATGTATTCCTCGCGGTCGTACAGCTCCATGAGGTTCAGCTCGTACTGGCCGGGTTCGACGACCTTGATGGACTCGAACTGGTCGTTCAGTTCCTCCCGGAGCGTCCGGAGGTCGGGTCGGTCGCGATCCGCGGATTCGACGGACTCGGCCGTCTGGTGGACGGACTCGCTGTCCTCGTCGAGGACGGGCGTCGGCCGGTCGGTGACGGAGGCGTCCGAGGCTGCAGGGAGTTCCTCGGGCGAGACGACGTCGTTGCGCGCGCTGGCCTGGGCAGGGTCTTCAGTCGGCGGGTCCGTCCGAGTCGGACCGGCCTCGTCCGGCTCTGCGCCGGACCCGGAATCGGCGGGCTGGGACGACCCGCCGACGAGATCCCGGACCGCCGTCGCAGCAGTGCCGACGGTGCGCGCGACCGAACTGTCGCCCGGCCGTTCGGGCGGGTCCGGCGGGTCAGCGGATGGGGTCTCCGCGCTGTCGGCTCCCTCGGGGATGTACTGAAAAGTGGTCCCGCCACAGTCGGGACAGCCCGAGAGCATCTCGGTCGACCCGTCGCCGAACGAGCGGCCACAGTCCGTACACTGGTGGGGCATCTTACTTCCGGGAGACGAGTGTCTGGATGAGCGTCTCGTCCTTGTGGAGCGTCTCGATCTGGTTGGCCGGGCCGATAACCGTCAGTTTCTGTGTCGACTCCCGGCCCATGAGTCGGTCCAGAAAGCTAGCCTCGCCCGTCTCCGAGCGCGGGTATGTCTCGA
>JAHENO010000305.1 GCA_018609945.1 Haloarculaceae archaeon
CATGAGCGACATCGACGGCTGGGCGACCGGTACCGACGGCGTCGAACTCCTCGACCAGCGGGAGGGCGAGGACGTGTACACCCACTACGTCCGCAAGACGGAGTGACGATGAGTACGGACACACCCGACGCGACAGCCGATGACGCCCCGTCACGTGCCGAACTCGGCGCGCGGGTCGAGGAACTCGAAGAGTCGCTCGCGGCGGCGACGGGCGAGGACGACACGAAGAAGATGTCGATCATCGCGACGAAGGGGACGCTGGACATGGCCTATCCACCGCTCATCCTCGCCAGTACTGCGGCCGCGTTCGACTACGACGTGACGGTGTTCCACACGTTCTGGGGGCTGGACATCCTCCACGAGGAGCGCTCGAAGGACCTCAAGCTGAGTTCGGTCGGGAACCCCAACATGCCGGTGCCGAACGCACTCGCCGCTCTCCCCGGTATGGACCGCGTGACGACGAAGATACTGGAGCGGAAAATCGCGGACAACGACACCGCAACCATCGAGGAACTCCTCGAGACGAGCCTCGAGATGGGCGTGGAGTTCCAGGCCTGCCAGATGACCATCGACCTGATGGGCTACGACGAGGACGACTTCTACGACGGGGTCACGACCGGCGTCGGCGCGGCCACCGCGCTACAGGACATGGCCGACGCCGACATCCAGCTGCTTGTGTGACCACGCGGCCTACTGATAACTCGCGAGTGTCTGTGTCGTCGTTCCCCGGAGATGGCGGCGTATCCGGTCGCGATCCCACCCGAGGGGCGAGAGGATACTCTCCCCGGCACGCATCGCCAGCGTAGTGTAGAAGTCGGCGTCGTACTCGCCGAGCGTCTCGTGGGCGAGCCTGACGCGAGCCTTCGACCTGCGGTCGTCGTCGACCACGACGTACGCGACGTCCTGGCCCGGACGCCGGGTCAAGCCCTGCGCCTGCGCCCGCTCTACGGCGGCGACGGTCTGCGTGCGCTGCTCGTAGTCGTCGAGTCGCTTCGAGACCCGCTTCCGGATGACGAGCGACTGGGGATCGACGTCGCCGCGCCGGAGACGGGACAGGCCGCGGGACAGGCGGTCACAGACCGGTTCGGACGCACGCGTCCTGTCCAGCGTTTCGATTAGCTCGCGCTGGAGCGACGCGACGAACGGCGGCGTGCTCCGCTGGACGGCTTCGATCCCCTTCGTGACGTACTCGTCGCGGCCGGCTACACGGCCGAAGTACTTCGTCAGCGCACCGGCCCCGGAATCGCGCACGGGCACGAAACAGACCCACTCGAAGCGGTCCTCGCACTCCAGCGGGATCGACGCCGCCTCGCTGATCCGCTCACACAGCGTCTCGATCGGCGTCTGGGCCTCGCCGTCGACCGGCTGGAGCCAGAGGCTGTCGACGATGCCGTGGAGCACGCGCCAGCCGCCCGCCTCCAGGGTTTCCTTGGCGTCGAGCAGGATCTCGCGGGCGAAGGCGTTGATCGACTCGTGGCACTCGATCCGGCCGAACTTCGCGTTCCGGTAGCCCTGGTAGCCGAAACAGGAGACGAGAATCCACTTCAGTGCGGCCGACCTGGCCGCCAGCGTCTCCCTGCGCTCCGGCTCCTCGGTCCGCTGGCGTTCGGTCTTGATCGCAGCCCGGTCCTCGATGATCGGGGCAAGCACCTCCGGAATGAATCCCTCGCGGTCGCAGATGCTGTAACCGAGGCCGGGCACGTCCGCGCTGTCGTGGCAGTCACAGCGCACCGTCTCCGGGCTAACGTTGTACTCGCACATGATGTTCGGATAGAGCGACGCGAAATCCACCTCGACGACGGTCTCGTGGAGGCCCACGTCGGGGGCGAACGTGAAGCCGCCGCGGTCGCCGGCGTGCAGCGTCTCGACGCACTTGAACGCCTCCGGCTCCCACTTGTTCCACGGGATCAGCACGTCCCGGGCCAGCGCGTGGCGGACCTGAATGGCGGTGAGGATGGTCCCGATGGACCCCCACGCCGTCTCCTGGAGCGGCCGCCAGGACCGCTCGACGAGGTCGAGCAGGCCGGGGATACCCGACTCCGCGAGCAGGAAGGAGTTCGACCGGTCCACGGTGGCTCGGCCGGGCACGCGGTAGCGGGCCGGCGAGTGCCCGACCTGGCCGTAGCTCTCGTAGGTGTTGGCCCCGGCCAGTTGCTCGTAGCCCGCCGCCCGACCGAGCCGGAACGAATCCAGGCCCGCGTCGGCGGCCCGCTCGTGGCAGAACGGGATCACCCGGGCCGTCGAACAGCAGAGCACGTCGGGGTCGCGTGCTGCGAGTCGCTCCTGGAGTTTTCCGAGGGTATCCCGTGGCGTCTCTCCCAGTCGCTCGCCGTCCGCGGTGAGTGCCGTCACGTCCCCGTCGCGCAGGGCCGTCTCCGGCAGCCCGATCTCGACTGCGTCCAGCGGCCGCGCCGGCACCGGCGACGTGTCCGTCTCGACGCAGTAGCGAAACTGGGGAGCGAGATCGACGTTGTAGAGTCGGAGCGTGCCGGGACTGGCGTCGGCTTCGTGGGCAGAGCGGATCTCCCGGGCCACCGTCCGCACCTCCAGGGTGCGCTCGCAGTCGACCCGGAGGACGGTCGACCGCGCCCGGTCGCCGAGGCCCGTGAACCAGCGCTCGAAGCCGGTGTCGTCCACTTTCGGGTCGCGTCCGAGAGCGTCGCCGAGCGCCGTCAGGGACTCGCGCGGTCCGTCCACGAACAGCGTCGGCGTGTACGAGTGGGTCGTGCGTCGCTCGACGCCGTCGCCGGTGGCGTGCCACTCGCGGACCGTACCGTCGTCGAATTCGCAGGTGAGCAGCGGCACAGTCACTCCTCCACCCGGGCGCGGAGCCGCCGCAGGTCGCGTTCCTGTGCGAGCAGGATCGACAGGAGCAGCGCAATCTCCGGATCGGTGCTGTTGAGATAGCCGGCCGCGTCGGCGTGTGTCCGGGCGTGCTCGAACAGCCGGTCGAAGTCCGCCTTCGAGTGGCGGCGGAGCCCCCGGCGCATCGGCTGGCAGCGGTCCTCGAACCGCGCGAGATAGTCGCGGTAGGTGGGGTTCGTCCGCCCCATCTCACGCAACCCCGAGCATGGCTGGGGTCACCGGTCCCGGCTGTTCGGCTGCCATCGACTCGGCCACGGCACCACACAGCTGTACCCAGTACGGGATCGTCGTCTGCCAGCCAGCGTCGTCCCAGTAGACGGTGGTCTCGAAGTCCTCGCCGACGAAGCGGTAGCCCAGGTCGGTCGATTCGGCGCGGTAGGTCGCGTCGGCCGCGGCCGTCACGACCCCGGCGAGGCCGTCGCGTGGCCCGGCGTCGGTCACGAGCAGCGGGACGTCGTAGGTGGTGCAGACGGTCCGGAGTGCAGCGACGGCGGCCTCGAGGAGTCGCCCTGCCTCGGGTTCCGGCACGTCGTCGTCGCGGTAGAGCGACGGGCCGTTCGGGACGATCAGACACCCGGTCCGGGGCGTGACGGCATTGACCACGCGCTCGACGAGGGTGACGTGCTGGTGTGCGGTGAACGCCCGTGCGAGACGGATCCGCCGGAGGAGCCGCGAATGCGGGGCGAGGTCGTGGAGCGCGTACGTCGAGGCCGTGTTTCGCGCGTCCAGCCAGTACGCACGCCCGTCGACCTGTCGGACAGTGTCGAGGGCGAGACGGTGCAGTGCCGTGGACCGCGGGTGCGGCGTCCGGAGCAACGTCAGCCCGGGTTCGAGAGTCGGGAGCGTTCCGTCACCGACGGCACTGTGCGTTTCGGGGCGAATCGGGGTGCCTCCGATCGCTGTCATGGCTGACAGGTGCCGGCGCGAGGTCAAAGGGATAGCCCGCGAATTCACGGAACGAGCGGATACTGCCGGGAGACGGACGGAACCCGGCACTGACTGGCGGGCGAGACGATTCACGGAATTCACGGAAGCGTCGCTGTCGGGCGGTCAGCGATTCACGGAAACGTCGTAATCGAACTGTCACGGATTCACGGAAGCGCCAAATCGGACGGTCACGGGTTCACCGGTCGGCCGGCCCTGTCCTGGGGACGATGCGATACGTGGTCCCGCGCCCGCTGCCGGACTGGGTGACGAGACCGTAGCGTTCGAGGCTGTCGAGATAGCGGCGTCGCATGCTGCGGCCCCGGGGATTCTGCACGCGCTGTTCGTACGTCTCGTGGAGGTCGCCGGCGCGAATCCGCTCCGCGTCGCGGATGATGCTGTAGAGTGCCCGCTGGTGGGTGCCGAGCGACCGCACGTGGATGTCGTGGACGGCCGCGCGGGCGTCGTCGGCGACCTCTTCGACGACTGCGGCTGTCAGTTCCTCGCCGTTCCCGTGGACGGTCCGCGCCGCGCGTCGGAGGTGCGTGATCGCCAGCCTCGCGTTCCCCGCCGCGGCGTCGGCAATCGCGTCGAGCGCGTCCCCGGTGACGCGACTCGGGTCCAGTCCGTGTTCGACGCGGTACGCGAGAATGTCCAGCAGTTCCTCGTGTGTGTACGGGTCCAGTGACAGCCTGTACATCGAGCGGAGTCGGCTCCGGGTACCGGGGTGGAGATCAGCGTTCGCGAGCAGGTCGTCGTCGTCGATACAGACGCCGACGATGGTCACGCCGGCAGTCTCGTACAGCGCGGAGAGCAGTCCCGGATCCGCGATGACGTTCACCTCGTCGACGATGGCCACGAGCTGTCCGTCGGTCTCGGCGAGCCGGTCGAGGTAGTAGCCGCGGCTGGTTCCCTCGGGCGGGCGGACGTCCACGCCAACAGTTTTGACGAGCTGGTGGAGTGCGGCGGTGGGACTGGGGTCGGACTGGCAGTTGACGTAGCCCCAGTCGACGCCCTCCCGGCGCTCCAGTTTCCGCGCGACGTACTTCGCCAGCGTGGTCTTGCCGCTCCCGCTCGGGCCGACGACGAGCGTATGCTCGCCGGCAGTGCCGCCCGTGATCGGTTCGAGAGCGGTGGCGAGTGCGTCGACCTGCCCGTCACGGTGTTTCAGGTCCTGTGGGACGAACTGATGTTCCAGCGCCCGGGCGTCCGTTATCATCGATTGTACTTGGACCAATGCGGACGTAAACGACAGCCATCCGGAGTGGAAGTGAAAGTCGATCAGTACGGTGCGACCTGCCCGTCCTTGCGGGGTTCGGTCGCGCCAGAGAGGGTGCCGTCCGCGTAGCGGGCGATCTGGGCGCCGCCGAAGGCAGTGGCCGGTTCGACGCGGACGTCGTGTCCGCGGCGGGCGAGCGCCGGTCCGATACCCTCGGCCAGGCGGTCCTCGACGGCGAGGGTCCCGTCGGCCCGGTAGCGCCACCGCGGTTCGTCCAGCGCGCGCTGGAGCCCCATCCCGTAGTCGACGAGGTTGGCGAGCACCTGGACGTGTCCCTGGGGTTGCATGTACCCGCCCATGGTGCCGAAGGCAGCCCAGTCGTCATCACCGAAGCGGGCGAGCGCGGGCACCAGCGTGTGGAACGGGCGCTTGCCCGGTTCGAGCCGGTTCGGGTCGTCGGGGTCCAGCGAGAACGACGCGCCACGGTTCTGGAGCGCGACGCCGGTTCCCTCGGCCACCAGCCCGCTCCCGAAGCCCATGTACCGGGAGTTGATGTACGAGACGACGTTGCCGGCGGCGTCGGCCACGCACAGCAACACGGTGTCGGCGTCCTCGCCCGGCACGCCCGGCGGGCCGACCGCGACGTCCTGACTCGCCTCGTCGCCGACCTGCCGGGCACGCTCGCGGGCGTAAGCCGGGTCGTGCAACGGCGGGACGTCCTCGTAGTCGGGGTCGGTGACGTAGTGGTGGCCGTCGTGGAAGGCCAGCTTCGTGGCCTCGGCGAAGGCGTGGACCCGGTCGGCCGAGCCGTGGGGGTGCTCGCCGGCACCGCTCTCGGCGGCGATGTTGAGCGCCTCCAGCGCGATCTGCCCCTGATTGTTGGGGCCGAGTTCGAACACCTCCACGCCGCCATAGGTCGTCGAGAGAGGGTCGAACCACTCGGTCTCGAAGTCAGCCAGGTCCTCTGCGGTGAGGAAGCCACCGGCGTCCTGGACCGCGCGTGCGATGGCGTCTCCGACCGCCCCCTCGTAGACGACGTCGGCGCCCTCGTGGGCAATGCGTGCCATCGTCTCGCCGAGTTCGGGCAGACGGACCGTCTCGCCGACCGCCGGCGACTGCCCGTCGACGAGGTAGGTCGCGCGGGCGCGCTCGTTCGCAAAGAGGTCCTCGGCGTGACGCCACTGGGCGGCGACCACCTCGGTGACGGGGTAGCCCTCTGTCGCGTAGCGAATGGCGGGCTGGAGGGCGTCGGCCAGCGACAGACGGCCGAGTCGCTGGACGGTCGCCTCCCAGCCCCGCGCCGTCCCCGGGACGGTGACGGTGTGTGGGCCGCGGTCGGGCATCTCCGCCTCGTCCGGGTCCTCGGCGACGGCCCGACGGACCCGCTCGCGGGTGGCCCCGGCCGGGGCATGGCCGCAGGCACGCATCGCGCCGACGTCGCCGTCCGCGGTGCGGTAGCAGGCGAAGACATCCCCGCCCAGGCCCGTGCTCGTGGGTTCGACGACGTTCAGCGCCGCCGCGGTCGCGACGGCGGCGTCGAAGGCGTTGCCACCCTGCCGGAGGAGGTCCCGGCCGGCCTCGGCGGCCAGGGGCTGGCTGGTGGCGACGATACCCTCGCTCGCGTAGACCGTCGACCGGCGCGACGTGAAACGATCCAGATCGGGTTCCATACCCGCCGTTGTGCACCCCGGGTGGAAATCGCTTCGCTCCGTGGGTACTCATGATGACTGCTGTAGTTCATTACCGGATCGACCGCACGACGTCGTGCGGTCGACCTGGAAAATAGCGACAGCAGTCAGTATCACTCCCCGTCGAATCGCTCGGCGGCGGACTCGAAGTCGAGTTCGGACTGCTCGCGGGCCCGGCGGGACTCGCGCTCGGCGACGGCCTCGGGGTCCGGCGCGACGTCGTCGTCGACCCGCGCCCACGACCCGTGGACCTTCGCGTGACACCACCGACAGAGGTAGACCGTGATCTCGTGGGCCGGCAGGTCGCTCCCGTCTTCCCCGGGACTGGTACCCTCGCCGGTCCCGGCGTCGGCGTACGAGAGGTGGTGTTCCTCCAGCAGCGGGCGCTCGTCGTCGTGGGCGAGACGGACCTCCTCGAGCCCACACCGGGCACACTCGCGGTCGTGGTCGCGACAGCGGAAGTGCGGGCAGTCGACCCACTCCCAGGGGCCGGTCGGGCCGGATTCGTCGGGATCGCCGGCGACCGGACACCGGTACTCCTCGCGGCGCCGCTCCCGGGCGAACTGGGGGTCCCGGTCGCCGTGTTCGACCGCGAACCGACACCGGCCGTCCTCGGCGAGGAAGTCACAGCGGTCGACGTGCTCGTAGGGGTCGTCGACGCCGACCGGCGTCCCAGCGTCGGTCTTCTCCATGGGGCAGGGTAGGGGTCCACGGGGCTAACGTTTTTCACCGAACTGCGCGAGGCGGTGGTATGCGCGTCGTCCACGAGCCGGCAGACGGCGGCGAGCGGCGGGTGCTCGCGACCGAGGTCGAAGTCGCCGACTCGGCGCTGACACGGGCGAAGGGGCTCATGTTCCGGCGGTCGGTCCCCGAGGAGTTCGCGCTCGTGATGGACCTCGGCGGCGGATTGCTCTCGCGGGGTCCCGCGCGCCAGGCCGTCCACATGCTGTTCGTGCCCTTTCCCATCGACGTCGTCTGGCTCGTCGACGACGAGGTCCAGAAGACCGCTCGCCTCTCGCCGTGGACCGGGATCGGCGTCGGCAAGGCGGACCGCATCGTCGAGTTCCCGGCCGGAGTCGCGGACGACGTCGCCGCCGGGGACGTTGTTCGCACCGTCGAGGAATAGTGGTGTCGCGACGAGGGCGAGATTATATCACCGGCCGGGTCGAACCGACCAGCCATGACCGAGACGTGTCCGGTGTGTGGCGACGTGGTCGAACACCGCCGAACCGAGCGCGCGGGGTCGGGGGACCTCGACGCGGGTGGCGGTGCCGGCGCGTCGTTCGACATCGACGACCTCTGTGCCGTCGAGGAGGAGACGCGCTGGGACCGGATCTGCACCGCCGCGGCCACGGACGAGGAAACCGAGGGCGGCGACGCGCCAGTACTGGCGATATACTATCACTTCTTCGGAGACGGCGAGTGAGTCCCGAACGCCGCAATCGGGAAGGTTTATAAGCGTTCACGACGGCAGAGGGAAGTAGGGTATCATGTCCCGTGATCGATTTATTCGGGGGCCACCCCGAAACAGACGCACTCAGTGACGTTGACGACGTACAGTTTCTCGATACCACGCTCCGGGATGGCGAGCAAGCCCCGGGTGTCTCGCTGACGCCCGAGGAGAAGGCACGCGTCGCCCGCAGGCTCGACGCCGCCGCGATCGACGTCATCGAGGCGGGCAGCGCCTGCACCGGGCCGGGCGAGCGCGCAACCATCGACCGGGTGACCGACCTCGACCTAGACGCGACAGTGACGAGCTTCTGCCGCGGGCTCGAACGCGACATCGACCTCGCGCTGGAGTGTGACGTCGACGGCGTCAACCTCGTCGTCCCGGCGAGCGACAGGCACGTCACCACGAAGGTCGGCACCAGCCACGACGAGAACGTCCACAACACCGCCGAGTTGGTCGCGTACGCAAAGGACCACGGCCTCTGGGTCGAGGTCATCGGCGAGGACGGCTCCCGGGCCGACGTGGACTACCTCGAAGAGCTGATGGCTGCCTCGCTGGAGGCGGGTGCCGACAGGGTCTGTTACGCCGACACCGTCGGCCACGCGACGCCCGACCGCACCCTCGAATGCGTCTCCCGGCTGGCCGACCTCGGTCCCACGAGCACGCACACCCACGACGACCTCGGGCTCGCGGTGACGAACGCACTGGTGTCGGTCGCCGCGGGGGCCGACCTCGTCCACGGCACCATCAACGGCATCGGCGAGCGCGCGGGCAACGTCGCCCTCGAGGAGGTCGCCATCGCGCTGGACCACGGCTACGGCGTCGAGCCGATGGACCTCACCGAGGTCTACGGCCTGGCCCAGCTGGTGGCGAAGCTGACCGGCATCCCGCTCGCGCCGAACAAGGCCGTCGTCGGGCAGAACGCATTCACCCACGAGTCGGGCATCCACACCGACGGCACCCTCAAGGACGACGCGATGTACGAGCCCTACCCGCCCGAGAAGGTGGGCCGCGAGCGCCGGCTGGCGCTCGGCAAACACGCCGGCCGGGCCGGCGTCGAAGCCGCGCTCTCGGAACACGACGTGGAGGTCGACGACGGGCAACTCGCGGAGATTGTCGACCGCGTCAAGGCCATCGGGGACCGCGGGAAGCGGGTCACCGACGCCGACCTGCTCACCATCGCCGAGGACGTGAAGGGTGCCGACCGCGACCGCACGGTCGAACTGCTCGACCTCACCGCAGTCAGCGGCGTCAATCCGCCCACTGCGAGCGTTCGCCTGGACGTGGCCGGCGAGACGCGCAAGGAAGCCGCCACTGGCTCGGGCCCCGTCGACGCGGCGATGAACGCCGCCGAGAACGCCCTGAGCCACGAGGTCGACGCCTCGCTGGAGTCGTACCACGTCGACGCCATCACCGGCGGGACCGACGCCGTCGTCACCGTCGAGGTGGAGATGGCCCGCGGCGACGACCACGTGACCGTCACCGCTTCCGACTCGGACATCACCTCCGCCTCGGTGACAGCGATGGTCGACGCGATGGATCGGCTCGTTACCGACGAGGGCGAGCAGGTCATCGCTGACGACTAAATTTTTACTTCGGGGGGTGTCCTCGCGCCTTCGGCGCTGCGGGCACCCCCGCTCGCAAAAATTTAGTACAAAAACGACCTCGGCACTCGCTTCGCTCGCGGCTTCGCCGCTCGCCTTCCGAGACGCTCCTGTCGTCGCGTCTCGCGTCGCTCGCGCCGAGCGAACCGCCTCGCTGCGCTCGGCGGATGCTTGACTATGTTTGTATGGATAGGCTTCATAGCAGCGCACTTTACCGACTTCTCGCATGATCTAGTCATGCCGGGACGTCTCAGGCAGTGGGTAAAATCGACCCTCGACGGCGGAGAGGACATGACGGAGGAGCGTGACCCGTCGGCCGGGACCGGGACACCGGCAGAGCTGTACGCGTGTCCGGAGTGCTCGAAAACGTACATCGGCCGGGATATGGTGACGTGTCCGACCTGTGAGGCGGGTCTGGACACGGTTCCGAACGAGCAGGACCTCGGGATGGAGTGACCGAAGCACCGGCCGAGCGTCACCGAGGGCCGCCGGCCCGGAGAATATCGACGACTTCGGCCAGTCCCTCGACGTCGTAGGCCGGCTCGACGTCGGGCGAACCGTTGTCGTTGTGCGCTCTCCGGATGTACGCGACGTCCAGGCCCGCCCGGTGGCCAGCCTCGACATCGCTCTCGCTGTCACCGACATAGAGTGGGTTCTCGACAGCGAGGTCGGCCATCGCGTCCTCGAGGAACGTGGGGTGGGGTTTCTTGCGGTCGAGGCTCCCGGGAGTCGGGGCGCGTGCCCGGACGGTGTCGACGTGCCGGGAGAGTCCGTAGCGGTCGAGGACGGTCTCGACGATGCGGGCCTGATTGTTGCTGACGACGCCGACCGGAGTGTCGACGCGCGACAGGGCGTCGACGTCGTCGTATGGGACCTTCACGTCCTCGCGGACCCGCGCGAGCAGCGCGTCCCGGACGCGGTCGTCGCGGGCGCGCCACAGCCGGTCGGGGTCGACGCCGTAGCGGTCGCTCACCTCGCGGAGTCCCTCGCGGCTGGCGCGGATGTCGATCGTGTCGACGGCGTCGGGGGCGGGATCGTCGACGCCGACGTCCCGGAAGGCCGCGGTGGCAGCCTCCGCGAGCGTCGAGCCGTCGTCGATAGTCACGAGGACGCCGTCGTGGTCGAGCAAGAGCCCGTCGTACATTCAGAAGGGGTCCTCGCCGAGACCGCCACCGCCCATCCCCGGGTCGTCGTCCTCGGTCTCGAAGGCCTCAGGGGGGCGGCCAGCCTCGTCGACCACGTCGTCTGTGACGATGATCGGACAGTCGACGCGCAACGCCAGAGCGATGCCATCGGAGGGCCGGGCGTCGAAGACCGCCTGCTTGCGTTCGCCGCCGTGGTACTGCTCCGTGTCGATTTTCGCGTAGAACGTCCCGTCCGCGAGGTCGTCGATGCGCACGCGGTCGATGGCCGCGCCGAACTCGGCGACCATCTCGACGAACAGGTCGTGGGTGAGCGGCCGCTCGAACGGCTCCCCCTCCAGGGCGAGTTGCATCGACTGGGCCTGGTCGGAGCTGATGAAGATGGGGATGAGTTCCTCCCGGGCCTGCAGAACGACGACGGGCGCGCCCGGGCCCTCGTCGCTGACGCCGACACCGACACCTTCGACTGAAGCCTCGTGTTCCATAGCCACAGTTAGGGACGCAGGTATGAAAAGACTGTCCGCACGCACAGCCCGGAGAGGGTACCGGGACAGAAGGGGGAGAGCTAACTGCATGGCCGTCCAACGCTGTCGTATGACACTAGCTCACGACGGGCTCACGGTCGACTGGCTGGGATACGCGACCATCCGGGTCGAGGGCGCCGACACCGTCGTCTACGTCGACCCCGGCCGGTACGGCGTCCTCTCGGGCAAGTGGACCCCGCCCAGCGACGCGGCCCGTGGCGCCCATCCGCCGGCGCGGGACTACCGCGCCGAGGACGGCGACGTCGTGTTCGTCACCCACCGCCACCACTACGATCCCGACGGCATCGACCGCGTGGCCGACGACGACGCGACGGTCGTCGTCTTCGATGGCATCGACGTCAGCGAGACGGCACGGACCGACACCCGGCCAGCCGACCTCCCGTACGAGGTCCGGCAGGTCGGGATGGAGGACGACGGCGTCGTGGACGGCGTCCCCTTCTGGACGGTGCCGGCCTACAACCATCCCGATGGACCCCACACTCGCCCCGACGGCTCGCCGGTCCACTCGGAGGGCTTTGGCTGTGGCTACCTGCTCGCGGTCGACGGGACGCGTCTGTTCTACCCCGGCGACTCGGACGTCCTCGACGGCCACGCCGAACTCGACGTGTCGCTGTTTCTCCCCTCCATCGACGACACCTTCTCGATGGGTGGCCAGCAGGCGGTGGACCTCTGCGTGGAGATGGGCCCCGACCTCGTGTGCCCCGTCCACTACAACACGTTCGACGCGCTCGAAGCGGACTCGGGAGCCTTCGCCGCCGCAGTGGCCAGGGGTGGCGTCCCCGTCGTCCTCGACGAAGGTGAGTGACATCGTCGAATCTGTCGGGTCGTGACGTGGTCGGACGAGGGAGTGAGGGACTGTGCGAGACGGGACCGTGTCAGCCGTCCGCCAGCCACCCGACCACGTTCGACCAGAGGGTCGGATAGTGCCCCCAGTCGGTAAACGCCGGCGACCCCCAGTGGGGAGCGCAGTCGCTCGTGAACGCGCCGGCGCGTCCGTGGCCGTGGTCGCCGACGACGAGGAGCGGGTCGCCGTTGACTCGCGCGAGCGTCGTGGCGTCGTCGTCCGGCGCCACCCGGTTGTATCCCAGGAAGTGTGGCCACTCGTCCGGGAGCCCTCGGGTGATCGGGTGGTCGGGGTCGACGATATCCGGGACGACACCCTCGGAGCGTTCGACGCGGTCGTCGAAGGGGTCGAGCGACACCGGCAGTGTCTCTTCGAGGACCGAACCGCGGTAGCCACCTTCGCCCTTGATACCCTGGAAGGACATGTATCCGCCAATCATCAGCAGCCCGCCACCGTCGCGGACGTAGCGATCGAGGAGTTCGAGGCGGTTGGGCCGTCGCTCGAAGTCGTTGAACGTGCTCGGCGGAATCGCGAGCGTGTCGTACCCGATGTCGCTCAGGACGACGACGTCGTACGCGCCGAGAGCGTCCGGCGTCTCCGGGAAGTCGCTCGCTGCCTCGTGACAGGGCATGTACTCGACGCCGACCCCCTCGGCGGCGAGCGCGTCCCGGAGGTGGTCGGCTCCCTCCGTGTAGTCGCCGCGGTAGAACATGTCGAACCCCTTCACGTGGAGTTCGACCGTCTGCCAGGACTCGCCGACGAGCAGGACCTCGGTGGCTGACATGTGGGTTCAGTGTGTGCCGACCGTCTTCAGGATTGGGTCCCGGTCGCCGGGCTGCTGCATGCCAAACCGGTTTAATCCGGCTGAAATCGCCAGCAAGACGGGCTGAGCGTCGCCCCGGCTGAAGTGGGTGTGGACCCTGGTCCGGGACAGGATGAAGACAGAGCGCATCGCACTGGCCGGGGTCGGCACAGTACTGGTACTCTCGGCTGTGGGCCTCCTCGCCCCCGCGCTGACACCCGGGCTGGTCGACTGGCGCACCGCTTTCAGACTGCTCCTGTGGGGGACGACGACGCTGTTTGCCGCCACTGCGCTGCTGTGGGGCGTCCTGACGTACGTGATCGGCGCGGGCTACGACTCGCCAGCGCCGGTCCACGGCGGCGACGAGATCCAGGTGCGCGTCCTCACCGTCGACGCCGCCGACGTCGTCCAGTCGACGGTCGACTCGCTGCCCGCCGAACTGGACGACGTCCACGTCATCGCCGAGACCGACATCGACGTGGCCGGCGCGGCCGTCCACGTGGTGCCCGACGGCTTCGAGTGCGAGGCGGTCCGGAAGGGACGGGCCATCGAGTGGGCCCGCCGGACCCTCGACACCGACCGCGAGTTCGTCCTCTACCTGGACGAAGACAGCCACGTCGAGTCGTTCCCCGGACTCCCGGACGCCGACGTAGTGCAGTTGCGCGAACAGCCCCGCCGGACCGGATCGATGCTGTCGTACCTCGCGGACGTCTACCGGATGGGCGTCCAGGTCGAACAGCGCGCGTTCGCCCGCCTCTCGATCCCGCTGTTCGCGTGGGGCGGCGGGATCGCCGTCAGACGGGAGGTCGAGGACCGCGTGACCTGGGACCGCGAGACGCTCGTCGAGGACACCGCCTTCGTCTGGGCGGCCGCCCAGCAACTGGAGGACTTCACCTTCGAACTCTCGACGGCGACCTGCCGCAACGAGGCGCCCCCGTCACTGGTCGAGATCACCCAGCAGCGACGCCGATGGGCCGCCGGGAACCTCGAGGCTGCGACCGACCTCCCGCTTGGGTACCAGGTACTGACTCGCGTGCGCAACTACGCCTGGGCGCTTTCGCCGGTCGTGACGATGATCGTCGTGCCCCTCTCGCTGCTCGGAATCGGCGTCGCCGCCGCCGGCGCGTTCGCGCTCGCGTCGCTGGCCCTCGGCCTGCTCACGCTGTTCTGGTACCTGCGGGGCGTGCTGTACTACGGCCCCGACAAACTGGAGTGGGGTCTCGCCGTCCCGCTGGCACCCCTCGTCACCGTCGTGCACTCGATGGGAACCGTCGCCGGCATCCTCGATCCGCCCGACGGCTTCCGCGTGACGGAGAAGGTCGGGGAGCAGTGACGGCGTCTCCGGGTGCGACGACGGGAGTTTTTCCGGGTGCGTCTCGCTACAGCACGCCCATCTCGTCGAGCCGCTCGGGGAGGTAGGTGTCGGTCACGAAATCGAGCCCGCGGGAGGCCAGCGACTGCTGTTCGGATTTCTTCCCGATGTCGAGCTGGAGTTCGATCTGTTCCTCCCAGAAGTCGGTCTGGAAGCGCGGGTCATCCAGTTCCGACTCGAGGGCGTTGATATCCGAGTCCGAGAGCGGGTCGGTCGGGAGGTCGTACTCGACGATGTCCTCGGGGCGGATGCCGACGAAGTCGGCCTCTGGTGTGGCGAGGTACTCCGAGAGGTGTGCGCTCTTGATCGAGCCGTAGGCAACCGAGCCGTAGATGCGGTACGACCAGGGGTCGCCGTCGGTGAAGACCACCACGGGGAGGTCGAGTTCGTCGTGCAGACGTTTGGTGAGCCGACGGGTCGCCCGCGCGGGCTGGCCCTTCAGGTGGACGACCAGCGCGTCCATCTCCTCGTCGAAGCCGTTCTCGACGAGACGATCCCGCATCCCGCCCGTCTCGACACAGAGGACGAACGCGGCGTCGTTGTCCAGGAACTCGATGGTATCGGGGTTGTTGGGGATCTGGTAGCCACCCTCGCCGACGTCCTCCTGGCAGTGGATCTCCCGCTCGCCCCGCCTGGTCTGCTCGCGCAACAGCAGGGGTCCCATCACGGTCGCGCCCGACTCCTCCGGGCGCATGTGGAAGTCCTCGCGGGTGACCCCCGAGACGACCTCCAGATCCTCGATGAGGTCGTTCGACTCGTCCTGGCTGGAGAACTGTGCCTCGTCTAAGTCCCACGACTCGGAGAGGTAGTACAGTTCCCGTAGCGTCGAGGAGCGGCCCTCCTCGAGTTGCCGGGCGAGGAAGTCAATCGTGTAGACTGCCTTGAGTAGCTTCTGTGCCCCGCGGACGCTGTTGGCACTCCGGGTCGAGGTGCGGTCGCCGTAGACCCAGACCTTCTCCTCCTCGTCGTACTTGATGTTCGACTTCGTCCGCGTGGGCATCTCCATGCTGGGGACGTCCCCGCCAGCGAACTGGTCGTAGAACTGTGCCGCCAGGTCGATGAGTTGTTCGCGGGCCCGAGCCTCGGGGCTCGCGTCCGCGTCCGTGTCCGTGCTCATGGTGTCACCGTCAGTTTCTCCTCCTCGATGCCGTCGACCGACACCGAGACCTCCGCGTCGGCCGGCAGGCTGTACTCCAGTGTGGCGTCCTCGCCGCTGCCCACTGTGGGCGACCACTTGAGGAAGTACTCGCCGTCCATCTCGACGACGGTCGCGCCGTCGACGTCCCCGGGTTCGGCCGACGCGATGGCCGTCACCTCTATGTCGGCGTTCGTGCCCGCGTTGTTCTCGACCGTCAGCCGGGCGGTCCCGTCGCTCCGGTCGTGTTCGACGAGGACGTTGTTCATGATGCGGGCCATCGTGTCGTC